>JACZQQ010000086.1 GCA_022545645.1 Acidobacteriota bacterium
TCAAACAGAAAATCGTTGTCGGCATTGGCCATTGTGATTGGCATCCCTTTGATTTCAATGTCTGCATCCTTGGGGCCGTTCTCAACAGGTGTGTGAATATAAGCTGTCCGAATGCCTATCGGCTCTACGGTGGGATCCTGTTTCCAGATTTTAACCTTGCTGCCTAACATTAGAGAGGAGAGAGGAGGCAGGAGCGGACCGGAGTGCTGCCACAGTATAGCGGCCGGCTTGGAACCTGGAACGAGCGCGAAGCGCGCTTATCTCAGCCGTTCTTCCAGTTGGACCGATTTCTCAGTTTTTTGATCCCGGTACTTCACGATCATCGGAGTGTACAGGGAGAGTCCCTGCGTTTTGCCATAGGCGGATGACACGGGCCGAGTCCCGGGCACCACGACCGCACCCTCGGGAATTTCAAGGGGGTTCTCGTCGTCACCCCGGAGCACGGTTTCCCGGGTGAGATCATGAACCGGGGTTCCCCGAGTCAGTATGACACCTGCCGCCAGGACCGCTCCGCGGCGCACAATCGTTCCCTCATAGACTCCACAATTCCCACCCACCAGGACCTCGTCTTCAATAATCACGGGAAGAGCACCCACCGGTTCCAACACGCCTCCAATCTGAGCGGCGGCGCTCAAATGAACCCGTTTCCCAATCTGGGCACACGATCCAACCAGGGCATGGGAATCGACCATGGTGCCCTCACCCACGTAGGCACCGACGTTAATATACATGGGAGGCATACAGGTGACGCCCTCAGCGACATAACTTCCGCGCCGCACGGCGGAACCACCCGGAACAATCCGGACCCCCGAGCTGAGTTGAAACGACTTCAGTGGAAAGGTGTCCTTATCAAAAAAGCGGAAATGCTCATCGATGGATCGATCGGCCAGCACCCCCATGCGGAATCCGACCAGGATCCCTTTCTTGACCCAGGTGTTGACCTTCCATTGCCCGTCGACCCCCCGTTCGGCCGCACGCACGGTTCCCTCGTCCAGTTGATCCAGGAACGATTCGAGGGCATTCCTGTCCTTGGCGTCAAATTGATCCTTTTGAAAGAGCCCTTCAATGGTCTCAATCACCGGAACTCACCAAGTTGAGCTTGTCGAGCTCTTGATCCATCACTTTCTTGCTGGGGTCGCTGAGAGGGCACAAGGGAAGCCGGTAGGCTTCTTCCAGCTTGCCCATGCGAGAAAGTGCATATTTGACGGGAATGGGGCTGCTTTCGATGAAATTGAGTTCCATCAGGTCGAGATATCGATAGTGAATTTTTTTAGCCTCTTCCCATTTTCCGCTGAGGGCCAGGTCGACCATTTGGGACATTTCTGCTGGGATTAAATTACTGGCCACCGAGATGATGCCCTCCCCACCCATGGCCATTATGGGGAGCGTCAGGCTGTCGTCTCCGGAGAGAACCACAAAGTCTGAAGGCCGGCGGTTGAGGATCTGCATGACTTGACCGAGATCTCCACTGGCTTCCTTGAGGGCAATGATGTTGTCGACCTGGGCCAATCGAAGGGCTGTTTCTGCGGTGATGTTGATGATGGTACGACCCGGTACGTTGTAAAGAACGACGGGCAAACTGATCGACTCGGCAATCTTACTAAAATGAAGAACAAGACCTTCCTGGGTCGGTTTGTTGTAGTAGGGAGTTACCGCCAGGAGGGCGTCGGCCCCCTCTTGCTGGGCGATGGTAGCCAGGTGAATGGCCTGGGCCGTGTTGTTGGTGCCGGCACCTGCCACCACAGGCACCGCACCTGCTGCCGTTTCCACACAGGTTCGAATGACCTTTCGGTATTCCTCTTCATTTAAGGTGACGCTCTCGCCGGTGGTTCCGGAGGGAACCAAAAAGTGGATGCCTGAATCCAACTGCCAGCGGATGAGTTTTCGAAAGGCTTCCAGATCGAGCTGGGTATCGGATTTAAAAGGAGTTACCAGGGCAGTGCCACAACCTTTGAGATCAATCATTGCTCTTCACCAAACAGGACCTCTTCGAAACGATACAAGCCGCTTTTGCCCTGGATCCACTGGGCAGCAAAAAGTGCTCCTCGGGCAAAACCCTCCCTGCTCCTTGCCCGGTGCTCCAGTCTCAGAGTATCAAAGGGTGAGTCGAAACCCACAACATGGTTTCCCGGAAAAAAACCGGCCCGCAGGCTCGATATGGGTATCTCCGAGTCATACGATTCCTTGAGAATATTGCCCAAGGTCAGAGCCGTGCCCGAGGGAGCATCGACTTTCTGAATATGATGAGATTCCTCAATAAAGGGATGGAAATCCTGAAAACCGGAAATCAGTTTTCCCGCCTGACGGGTCAGATAAAAAAGAGCCTGCACTCCCATGCTGAAGTTGCTGCTGTAGACGCAGGCTCCAGACTGGGTTTCAACGATCTGGCCGACCTTCTCCAGATCCTTATTCCAACCCGTGGTCCCTATAACAATGGGAATCCCGGCGCGAGCTGCATTCTCAACATGGGTCACCACCGCAGCCGCCACTGAAAAATCGATGAGGGCATCGGTTTTTTTCACCCATTCCCCTGAAAACCCTGCTTTGGAGGGAAGATTATCGATATCGATGGTGTGGAGGACTTCGTGGCCTTGATTCCGGCACACTTCTTCCACCATTTTCCCCATTTTCCCGTAGCCGATGATGGTCACTCGCATGATATTTGGTGCTTTCGTTCTTTTTTCAGCGGGCTCAGCCTGCTGGTGCGCTGAGACCGCTGAGCATCCCTTTTTTGAGCACCAGCTCTGCATTGAGCAGTGAGGCGCCTGCGGCTCCCCGAATGGTATTGTGGCCAAGCACAACGTACTTGATATCAAACAGCGGGCAAGGGCGGACCCTTCCCACCAGAGCACTCATTCCTTCGTATTTCCAGACGTCCCGACGAGGTTGGGGCCGGTCCTCTTCTGAAACCACCACCACGGGCTGTTGCGGGGCTGAGGGAAGGTTCAATTCATGTTCCGATCCCCTGAACTCCTGCCAACATCGAGTCACTTCTTCCGGCCCAGCTTTCTGCTTCAGCTTGACCGAAACACATTCCAGGTGACCCTCCTCGACAGGGACGCGATTCGCGTGGGCGCTGACTGTGAATGGGGCCGGACTAAATTGATGGTCATCCAGGGCACCCAGGATCTTTTGGGTCTCACTTTCGATCTTTTCTTCTTCTCCGGCAATAAAAGGAATGACATTGCCCAGGATGTCCAGTGAGGCAACACCTGGATAGCCTGCGCCTGAGAGGGCCTGAAAGGTGACCACATGAACCGTTTCCAGTCCAAACATCTTATGAAGGGGCCCAATGGAAAGAGCTAAAACAACGGCCGAGCAATTGGCGTTGGTGATGATGGCTCCCTCCCAGCCTCGATTCTTCTGCTGGTGGGGAATCATATTCAGGTGATCGGGGTTGAGTTCGGCAATCACCAGCGGAACATCTGAATCCATGCGGTGATTCTTGGCATTGGAAAACACCCAATACCCTGCTTGGGCGAAAGCTTCTTCTACCTCTCCGGCGACTGAGGAATCCAAACCGGAAAAAACAATCTTACATTCGAGATTCGGCTCACAATCCTTGACCATCATTTCTCGGATGGGTTCCGGAATGGGCCTCTCCTGTTTCCAGTTCACGACATCTTGATATCGCTTGCCGGATGATCGCTGGGAGGCGGCCAACTCTCGGATTTCGAACCAGGGATGATCGGACAAGAGCAGGATGAACTTTTGTCCTACCGCACCCGTGGCGCCTAAAATTCCGACTGGGATCTTTTCCACCTGAATCTCACTCCTTCGACACTGATATTGAGGGTTCTTTAGCCTGGATTAATACCGGCTAGGGCTCCCAAACCTCAAGCACCATAGCATGAAAATGCGAATCACTGTCAAGGTGAGAACCTGTGGGTTGACCGAAAGGTGAAACAGGGGAAAGAGAGTGGACAAAAAAAAGTGTCCCAAGTGATATCAGCGAGAGCCGTTCCTGTTGGCTCAAGAAGCTCTCTCTCCCGACCTCGTTAAAAATCGGTTTCTCTGCTTCTTAAGTGGCAATCCTTTGTCTCTGGAACCCCCGACCGACTCCGAAGAGCCAACCGATAGACCCGGAAACTGAGATCGCCTTCCTGCCTTGGTTTCTCTCTTTCGAGAATCTTACCAAAACAGAAGTTCCCGGCCTGCGTCCAAGGCTGAGCTATGTTCCCCACTTTCCGAAGAGAGCAGGTTTTCCTCTCAGCCCGTTTCCACCGTCGCTGGCTTACCGAAGTAAGCTGGCTTCGGCTTCTCCCCTTGTTGGTTTCCTCGCTTCCCCGACCGAAGCCGGAGAGTGGATCTTCCCAACTCGGGGTCGCCGCCTCAGGGTTTCGGCTCGTTGCTTTTACCCCTTGGGACAATTTCAATTCTACTCACTTATGGACTTGAGACAAGGGAAAAAAAATAAAAATTGAGTGCACATTTCATGTGCAAAAATTGGTTTCTCTTCAGAGAGTCCGTGGGCGTGTTTTCCAGGCGGAGAGCGCACACCTTATCCACAGAATTTTCCACACGAACTGGACACCGCTTCCCAATCTTTCTCATGAAGGGTTTTTACAAACAGTTGTGTGATCGATTTAGTCGATATTTGGGTCTCGCGAGAGCCTCTTTTCGCCGCCCTCTTTTCGTCGGGTGATTCGGAATATTCGACACCAAATTGTGGTCCATTGTCTCTTTCCCATGCATTGACCTGGGTCCGGTGATTGGTTACTTTATAGGGTCTCAATCGGGTGTTTAATGGTTTGGAGGATTTCCTTCTATGGGTAAAGTGAAAGGCCGCGACGAAAAAAGGCTCAAGCCGGATCAAAGTCCGAAGCGTGATTTCCGTTCCTGGCTTGATGGGGTGGAGTCGTTAGGCCTTCTGAAAACGGTAGAGGGTGCCGATTGGGACGAGGAGATCGGCGCCATCACCGATACCAACGTTAAGAAAAACAAATACACCCTCCTCTTTGACAAGATCAAGGGATATCCGAAGGGATTCCGGGTACTCACCGGCTCGCTGCTGGACTCAAAAAGGGTAGCCCTTACCCTGGGTTTGCCTCCCACGCTGAGCGATCTGGAACTGGTCAAGGTCCTCAGAGATCGACTCAAGTCGGCAGGTGAAAACATCGATGAGTATGCTCCCCGCTATGTCGAGGATGCCCCGCTCCTGGAGAACACCCTGAAGGACGTGGATATGTTCAAGTTTCCCGCCCCTAAGTGGTTTGTCCACGACGGCGGGCGTTATATCGGTACGGCCGATGCAGTGATGACCCGCGACCTGGAAACCGGCTGGGTGAATGTGGGGACCTATCGCATGATGCTGAAGGACAAGAACACCTTGTCCATTCTTTTTGAGGCGGTTCGTCACGGAAGGTTCATGGTCAAGAAGTACTGGGATGCCGGAAAGCCATGCCCGGTGGCGGTGTCTTTCGGGCACCACCCGCTGGCACTGATGTTTGCGGGTATCGAAGCTCCCCATGGAGTGTCCGAGCTGGCCTACGCGGGTGCCGTCAGCGAGCAGCCCTATGAGGTGATCAAAGGGCCCGTTACCGGCCTGCCCATTCCGGCTGACAGTGAAGTGGCCATTGAAGGATATATCGTGAACGAACCCACTACGGAGGGGCCTTTGGGGGAGTTCATCGGTTATTACTCCATGGCAACCGCCAACCAGGCCCCCACCGTCAAGGTCGAAGCCGTCTACCATAGAAACGATCCGATCCTTCTGGGTACCTGTGCGGGCCGCCCCCCTCACGACTACAGCTACTTCAGGTGTCCCGTGAGGGCGGCCCTGATCTGGGACATCCTGGAGAAAGCAGGGATTCAAGGGGTGCAGGGTGTGTGGTGTCATGAGGCTGGATACTCCAGGGCCTTCACCGTAGTCTCGATTAAACAGATGTTTGCGGGACATGACCGCATGGCCGGGTATATCGCCTGTCAGAGCAGGCCGGGGGCCGTGGCAGGTCGCTATGTGGTGGTGGTTGACGATGACATCGATCCCACCAACCTTGACGATGTGATCTGGGCCATGTGCTCGCGCAGCGACCCGGCTACCGGAATCGATATCATTGCAGAAACCATTGGGACTCCGGTGGATCCGCTTGCCGAGCATGATCCTTCCCAAGATATGCTGGAGTACACCGGCAGCCGAGGAATCATCTTTGCCACCAAGCCCTTTGGCAGGCTGCTTCGAAATGAGTTTCCGAAGGTGGTGGAACCCAGCCCGGAGGTGAAGGAGAAGGTGACCCGCGAGTGGTCGGAGCTTTTTTAATGAGGAGGAAGCTTTAAATATGGCGATTGGGAAAGAGCATAAGGAATTTCACACTTTGGACATGGACGAAGGATGGGAAGTCCCCGAAGGCTATCCCAGTGGTATCCAGCAGAAGATTCTGTCGGGTCGTCTCGATGAAAAGAATAAAAGGGGCAGCCGCACCCGGCTGCTGCGCTTCCTTCCCGGTGTCTACACAACGGCACCCTTCGTTCACGAGTACTGGGAGGAAGTCTATCTCCTCTCCGGAGAATTGATCGTAGGCAACGACGAGCAGGGCAATGGGGGTGAAACCTTCAGTTCCCCCACCTACGCCTGCCGTCCTCCGGGAGCCTTCCACGGTCCCTTCAAGTCTGTGGACGGCTGTCTCCTCTACGAGATCCATTACTTCGATCCCGTATAACCCAACTCAACCTAAGATGGGGAGCGTGCGGATGTCGTAACCGTGGGTGATCCGTCGATCGAGGACGGGGTCCACCAGTTCCAGCTCGAACCTCTCGGAGGGTTGAATCTCACCCAGAGTGGCCAGGGTGCCCCCGAACATCAGGGTGCCGTCACAAAGGCTGTCGCTGTCGGTGTAGCGTGCAATCAGATCCGTGGGTGGAAGCATCTTGGCCACCGGTCCCTCTTGATACAGCTCTCTTTTGTTTCCCGCGTATGAGCGAAGAATCATCTGGTCCCAATGTTCCGCAACCTCATCGTAGGGCCAGAGGACCGGGGCCACAGGCTTGTCGCAAACTTGCTTGGAAACAGTCACCCCGTAGGTCTCAACTTCGCGGTCGGTGTGGTCCGATCCGACCCCTATCCAGAGCCGGCCCGATTGCTGGACCAGGATGACCTCCACTTCACCGCTGGACTTCTCACCCACCACCTGAATCTGGCCGGCAGTGGTGAGGCGGGCGGCCGCCACCCGGTAGAAGATGGGTGTGGAAGCCGGACGTTGAATTCCAAGTTTTTCAAGCTCACGGATGTGCTTCTCCACGGCCTCTGCATCCCGGCCCGTCCAACCGGCGATGACGGCTTCGCCGATGCTAAACTGGGCCCTCTCGGATCCGGTCGAAGAAGTGAGATCAAAAGATAGTGTGATAGCGCTTGTGTCTGTTTTCATGGTCCGGGCATTATAACGGGGAAGGGAAGGAACCGACTACCCCTTTTCCCTGGAGGCAAGGAAGGGTTAAGATGCAGCCTCCATATGAATCGTGCTTGGAGGATGAAGGTGAGGATCGATGAGCGGTAGAGAAGTTTTTTTGAAGTATTACCATCTTGCCCGGGAGGAGAACAGGGGTTTCCTTCTGGAACATGAGGCTGCAGAAGTGTGTCTGAGTTACCAGCTCCCCTTGCCCGAGGCCGACCTGGCTGAAAACAAAGAGGAAGCCATCTCCATCGCCGAAAAACTGGGTTATCCTGTGGTCATGAAGGTGGTATCACCCCAGGTCCTCCACAAGTCGGATGTGGGCGGAGTGCGGGTTGGGATTCAGGCCCGGGAGCAGCTGGTGGAAGCCTATGATGCGATCGTGGAGAGTGTGAAACAACACAGCCCGGAGGCCCAAATCAAAGGACAGGTGATCGCAAAAATGGCGGGTGAGGGCGTGGAGACGATCGTGGGCCTGAAAAGAGATGAGGTTTTCGGACCCGTCGTCATGTTCGGGATTGGCGGTATCTTTGTTGAGGTTTATCAGGACGTCACTTTTCGACTGTGCCCTGTCGGAGAAAAAGAGGTCGAAGACATGTTGAGTGAAGTCAAAGGATATAAGCTGCTGGGTGGCTTCCGAGGGAAGCCCAAGGCGGACATGGATGCCCTCAAAAAGGTGATCCTGGCGGTTTGTGCCCTGGGAACGGAAAATCCTGAAGTGGGTTCAGTGGATCTGAACCCGGTGCTGGTCAACGGAGAAGGAGCACTGGCACTGGATACCCGAATCGTCCTGCAGTGAATTCGTGCTTTCGTGCGTTCGTGCGTTCGTGCAGTCGGAGCGCGCTCCGCGCGCGTTCCAAGTTTCAGGTTTCAGGTTCCAGGTTTCAGGTCAGGTTTGGGATTTAGGATTTGGAATTTGTTTGGGATTTGGGATTTAGGATTTGGAATTTCCGCTGACAGGTGCGAAGCTGTCAGCGGACTAAACTCTTAGACTGGCGGGCATTTCTGCGACCGCCTTTTTCATCCGATCCATGGCTTCAAGGATGCTCTCAGTCTCGACGGCATAGGAAAGCCGGATGAAGCCTTCATAGTCAAAGCCGCTTCCGTTGGTGAGCACCACGCCCGCTTCTTTCACCAGGTATTGAGCGAACTCCAGGGAAGGAACCCCAAGCTCCCGAATATCGGCGAAGGCAAAGAACGTCCCCTTCGGGGATTCACAGTGAATTCCGGGGATGTCGTTGAGTCCTTCCACTAACAGGTCCCGCCTTTCCAGGTAGGCCTGTCGCATTTCCTCCACACAATCCTGAGGACCGTTCAGGGCGGTGATGCAAGCCATCTGCGAAGGAACGTTGGCACTGATATTGATCGTGTGGTGATACTTCAAGAAGTGGATCAGCTTATCGCTGGAGGCTGCCAGGTATCCTACCCTCAAGCCGGTCATGGCATAAGTCTTGGAGAAACTGTTGACCTGAACCACGTGGTCCTTGGCATCGGGAAGGGAAAGGAGACTTTCATGCCTCACCCCATCGAAGACCAGGTGTTCGTAGACCTCATCGGAGATCAAGGTGATGTTGTGCTCTATGGCCAACTCCAGGATGGCGTTCAGGGTTTCTTTAGGGTAGACGCTTCCGGTGGGATTGTTGGGGGTCAGCACGATGAGGATCTTGCTCTTGGGAGTGATGACCTTCTCGATCTCAGCTGGGTCGGGAATAAAACCTTCTTCGCTCTTCAACTTGACGAATACGGCTTTGGCCCCGGCCAGATGGGCATTACCCAAATAAGGGGGGTAATGGGGGAGAAGGACAATAATTTCGTCTCCCGGATTGGCCAGAGCCATGACGGCAACATGCAGGGCTGCCTGGCCTCCCGCCGTCACTAAAAGCTCTTCGTCTGGATTATAAGTAGCGCCATATTCCTTTTGGATCTTCTCAGCAATGGCCTGACGCAGTTCCGGGTGACCCCGATCGGGTCCATAGTGAGTGTGGCCTTCATCCAGAGCCTTCTTGGCCGCCTCTGCGATGTGATTGGGGGTGACGAAGTCCGGTTCTCCGAGCTGGAGATAGATACAGTCCTCTCTTGTGGCCGCCAACTCCATGATGCTGTAAAAAGGGGAACGTTGGACTGCAAGAATTCTGTCTGCCAGCACGAAATCGCCTCCTTAGAAAAGCGGAATTATAGCGCGCCGCACGCGCAGAGACAAGCGCGCTTCGCGCGCTTTGCGCGCTCGTGCTTTCGTGCTGTGGTGCAGTCGTGCGGTTGTGTGGGGCACAGGTGGTCAGGTGGTCAGGTGGTCATCCGGCCGGCCGGTCTGGTAGAATCCCAGCGTGCTAACAAAGATGAGACAGAAATTGTTGCCCAGAACGCTTGCTGTTGTGCTGTTTTTCGGTTTCCTTCTTCCCCTCTGGGCTCAGACCGGGTCGAGAGTCCAGAAGC
>JACZQQ010000303.1 GCA_022545645.1 Acidobacteriota bacterium
AGCTCCCGGTCTATCTCCGGTTTCGCTCACGAAAGCGAGGAGGAGTTGGCTGGTTTGTTTGATTTCTATAGTATTGAATGGCGTTACGAGCCGGTCTGTTTCCCTTTGAACTGGGATGAGCAGGGTCGTGTCACTGAAAGTTTTACACCCGATTTTTATCTCCCTCAATTTGAGCTCTATGTGGAACTCACGACTATGAAGCAAAGCCTTGTCACAAAAAAGAACCGCAAGATCCGAAAAATGAGGGAGTTGTACCCCGACTTCAAGATCAAAATCCTGTACGAGCGGGACTACCGCAAGCTCCTTTTTAAATTCGGACTTCTCGAATGATCTCCTCTTCGAGCATCAACAGCATTCCAGCGGTGGTCGAAAAGATTGTCTTTGATGAGAACACCATCCAGAAGCGTGTCGGGGAACTAGCGCGGCAGATCAGCCATGATTACCACCGCAAGAACCTGATGGTAGTGGGTATTCTCGAGGGAGCCTTAATGTTCACCCGCGACCTGGTTAAGAAACTATCCTTTCCAGTCTCGCCTGGCTTCATCCGAATCAGCCGGTACGAACGGCGACCCCACACCGGCGAAGTAAGAGTCATCAAGGATCTACAAAGAGACATCTGCGGTAAACACGTTCTGCTCATCGAAGATATCGTGGACACTGGACTCACTTTGAACTTTCTGATTCGGATCCTGATTCGGATTGAGGTAGACGAACTCACCACCCATCATGGTTCTCAGGACGGGGATATCCTTGATTTCCTCAGGCGGTACGGTGAGAATGTCCCTTCCCAGCACCACCAGATCGGCCAGCTTTCCCGGCTCAATCGAGCCCTTCAGGTCCTCCTGAAAGGTCGAGTAGGCGGGCGTGATGGTCACGGCTCGGATGGCCTCCTCCAACGTGATGCGCTCCTCGGGATTGATCACTTTCCCCGATCTTCTCACGCGGTTGACCGCTGCAAAAATGGTGAACAGGGGAACCCCGGCGGGAGGGCGACCCGAATCAGATCCGGTCATGACTCTAATCCCGTGGTCCAGGTAAGTCCTCAGAGGAATGGGCCCATAGGCTGGGCGGTCGGGGTCTGCATTTTGTTCCTCGTAGTCATCGCTCATCCTGTAAACGCGACCCGGCTGTGGCTCGACCATCACACCATAGCGCTCGAGCACTTCCAAGTTCTTGTCGGTGGGGGAGCGGGCATGGGTGATGATATGGCGCGCGTCCTGGCGGGGAAATTCCTGGTGGGCTTCTTCCAGCCCTTCGACGGCCAGATCATACGATTCGCCACCCCCCACGTGGATGTACAGCTGCCAGCCGGCTCGATGGACCGCCTTGATGACCCTTTTCACATTCTCCCGGGGAACCTGATAATTGGGGCTGGAATCGTAAACGACAATTTTAAATTGCCCGAAGTGCAGCCTATCGTTTCCGAATCCGGGATCAAAAAGCAGGTTGTCGAGCCACTCCAGGATCTCGTCGATCGGCTGAACGGGTATGGGCAGGCGCATGATGCAGTTGACTCGAACCATGAGTTTGCCCTGGTTACTCAACCGCTGATAGGCCTGTACCCAGGTCTGATTGTCGCTTAAACCCGACACGTTGGTATTGGGATCTCCGATGGTGGTAATTCCATAAGCGACCATGGTCTCGGAAGCATGCTGAATGGTTTTGAACAGGGTCTCCGTACTGTGCTGGACCAGGACACGGTGGGCCAGTGCGACTGCACCTCGACCTCGAAGAACCCCGGTGGGCTCTCCAGAAGCGTCCTTGATGATTTCACCGATCAGTTTCTGGGTAGAAGGTTGGGGCGTACGACGGGTAATCCCGGCCTTCTTCAGGGCCAGGCTGTTGGCTGAGGCGTTGGCGCCTGAGCCCCCATACTCCAGAAAAACCGGGTGTTCAGGGGAGATGGGATCCAGATCCTTCCGGTTGGGAAAACGCCCTTCCTCAAGAGCATTGGGAGATCCCGGTCCCAGGAAAAACCACACCAACTCACCGGGAGGGGTCTGATCTATTTTCTCCTGGACCATGGCCAGAATTTCCTGGATCGATGTGGAGGAGCGGAATTTCTGGGTGAGTTCGTCTGCCACGAATCCCAGGCTGTGAGCAAAGTGCAGATGGGGATCATTGAATCCGGGTAAAACGGTCTCCCCTTCCAGATCGACCACTTCGGTGCGATCCCCAACCAGGCTTCTGATCTGGGCGTTGCTTCCCACCGCCACAAACTTTCCATCCTTTATGGCCACCGCCTCGGCGATGGAAAAGTCTTCATCGACGGTAACGATCTTGCCGTTGAGCAAGACCAGATCGGGATGCAGAACCCCCAGATCGGCCCCACAGCCGGTGAGGGTTCCCAGCAGTGCAAGCCCCAACAAACCCCAAAGCAGCGTCGCACTCCTGAGAAAACTCCCTTTTCTATTCTTCATAGGTCACCTCTGATTCACTTCTTGTTGTAGGGGCGCACAGCCGTGCGCCCACAAACCCTGCTTTTTCAACGGCTTCTTGGGCGCACGGCTGTGCGCCCCTACACTTCTCAATCAGGGTCAAGCGCCGTCGATGCTGTAGGCATAGACGTAGTACCTGCTTTTCGGTTCGGTGGGTAAGCCTCCCTCACCGTTGCTGGTATACAAGTTCCCATTGGCGATCACGATTCCGCCTCGAGAGGTGCTGGGCAAACTCGACTGCCAGAGCAGCTTTCCGGTTTCGGCATCGAAAGCCTCCAAATTCCCATTGGCCAGAGATTGGTAGAAGACGCCGTTGGCCACACAGACGGGAGCTCGATTCATGCTGTCGTTGTGGCGCCACCACACAATCTCTCCCGT
>JACZQQ010000002.1 GCA_022545645.1 Acidobacteriota bacterium
CTCCAGATGATTAATACCCCGGGTCTCATCGGGATCGTCCGTTGCCAGAGGGACAACCGTCTTGCCGCGGTCGTAAAAGATGCGAAGCAGATCGGTCAGATAGTATTCCTGAGCGGCATTGGCAGGGGACAACTGGGACAGTTCTTCCAGGATCGAGGAGATCTTGAAGCAATGAAAGCCGGTGTTGATTTCACGAATAGCTCTTTGCTCAGGACGGGCATCTCTCTCTTCAACGATGTCAATGACGTTGCCCTGCCGGTCACGAATGATGCGTCCATACCCTTGTGGGTCTTCCAAGGTGGCGGTGAGTACGACTTGATCGGCATCCTCCACTTCTCGGGTTTCCAGCAGCTGTCTGAGGGTTTCGGTTGTAATCAATGGCGCATCCCCGCAGAGGACCAGAAGGCTTCCGGAAACATCTTTGAGTAACGGGGCCGCCGCCATAACGGCATGACCGGTACCCAGAGGCTCTTCTTGAACCACGAAAGCCACAGTATAGGAGGCCACCGCATCCTTCACGGACTGACTCTCGGGGCCGACCACTACAAAGGTCCTCTCGATGTGCAAATCTTCGAGCTTATCCAGGACATGGCTGATCATAGATTTGCCGCATAACGGGTAGGTGACCTTGGGTGTAGCAGACTTGAAGCGGGTACTCTTCCCCGCGGCTAGAACAAGGGCATAGCGTTTCTTTTCATGCCACGAATTCACGTCGATTCAAGAGCCGGGATTATGCATAGGTCTTCGTTACGAAGTGCCGCCGCCGCCGCGGTGACAAGGCTTGCGAGGGCACCCGTTTGCGGGTCGGGCCCCGCAGGCGTACTCATGCAGTACGCCGAGGAGCCCAGGGGTACCCGCTTGCGGGTCGGGGGCACCCGCGCTTGCGGGTCGCGCAGTCGGTGCAGCACGCTGGATGATTGCGGCACTGCAGCAGACAATCTATGCATAATACCGGCTAAGTTTGGTTAATCCGGATGAACGAGATTCCGGAATCGGTTGTTTGTGGCCAGCGGTTCAAAGTCGGGATCATTGTTGGCAAAGAACCGGTTTTCCTCGTTTAACTGGATGGCTTTCTCCAGGTGTTGTAGAGCATCGTCGGCATTACCCATGGAAAGCTCTGTTGCTGCCATGGCGTAATAGATGTGGTCGTTGTTTTTTTTGGAAAGTTTCAAAGCCCGGGAATAGTCTCCCAGGGCTTCGTCGTACCGGCCGTCATTGTGGTAAAAGACACCTTGGTTGAAAATTTCCTCAGGTGTAGGTGCAGAATCCTTCTTCGGATCTAGCAGATACCTTTCGCAAATTCTCAAAAACGATCGAGCCCGGGCAATGACCTCAATCTCGCCGGGAAACGTTTCGATTAGTCGAGTGAATTGTTTGCTAGCCGGCTTATGCTTTTTCTGGTGTAACAGGCTCAATGCCTGGGCGTAGAGAGTGCAGACGCCACTTGCAAATTTTCTCTTAGGGGGCTGCGCGAATGAAACTTCCCGTTTGGGTGCCACGTGTTTCTTGGCCGGAGCCTTCTTTTTGGCTGGAGCCTTCCTCTTTGCCGCTTGTTTTTTCTTAGCTGGTTGCTTCTTTCTTTGAGCAGGCATAGGGTCCTCCCGTTTGCCGAAAAACGAAGCTATTATAGGATGAGATTGCAAGGAGTCAAATGGGTTAGTGTCTCGTCCTATGCATACCATGGTGTTTGTGGCGAGACACTAGGCCTAAGATGTGAAAGTGATGTCTGAAAAATGGGAGCAGATCGAGAGTTTGATTGAGAAATACCCGGACTTGCCGCCCGAGGCGATTTTTAAAGAGGATCTGCTCACCAAGGGAATATCGTTTTCGGAAGATGCGCTGAGAGTCGCTTCGGGCTTTAAGCCCAAAGCCTATTTTATTTTTTCCTTCGACCTGGTTCCCATCGAGGAGATGAAACACCGGGAGAATCTGCGTGCGCCTGAGGAGATCTGTCTGGTGGGTGGTCAAAGAGACTTTCGCCGAATCATTGTTTCGGTGCGACTCAATCCGAATTCCCCTTATCAGGTCGCCATCAGCGATGAGGGAGAGCCCGTTCTGAGGCTGGAAGAGGAGGAGGTGGCCGGAGTCCAGTTTCAAAAAACTCCTGAATACTATCATCGGACTTTGGGTAACGGGAAACCGATCGCCGATATCGCTCCAACCATTGAGTGGGGGTATTTGCTCTACCTGACCGTCTTCAGAATATGTCAATACTTCGGCAGCCAACAAGAGTGCCAATTTTGCGACATCAATAGAAACTACCGTCAGCAGAAGAAGAGCGGTCGGCCCTACACGGGCGTCAAGACAGTTGAAGAAATCATAGAAGCCCTGGAAATTATCAACAGCACCGATTCCGATAGCCATGCTTACACGGTCACCGGAGGGAGTATTACCTCCAAACTCAACGAAAAAAGCGAGGTCGATTTTTATCTCCAGTATCCGGAGGCGATTGAAAAGCGATTTCCGGGACGCTGGATCGGGAAATTGGTGGTGCAGGCCCTGCCCAAGGAAGAAGTGCGCCGATTCAAGGATGTGGGAGTACAAATTTATCATCCCAACTATGAAGTCTGGGACCGAAAGCTCTTTGAGATCATCTGTCCAGGAAAGGAGGATTACATCGGTCGTGACGCGTGGATTCAGCGAATTCTCGATGCCGGTGACGTTTTCGGGCCCTCTCAGGTCATCCCGAACTTTGTGGCCGGAATCGAAATGGCTCGACCGTTTGGGTTCAAAACCGTTTCCGAGGCCATAGATTCCACTTCTGAGGGGTTGAACTTTTTTATGTCTCATGGCATCATGCCCCGCTTTACCACTTGGTGCCCGGAACCTCTTACGGTTTTGGGGAAGCAAAATCCGGAGGGTGCGCCTCTTGAGTATCACGTGCAGCTGCTTCGGACTTGGAGAGACACGCATGAAAAGTATAAACTAGCGCCCCCCTCCGGATACGGAAGGCCCGGAATCGGAAATGCAGTGTTCTCCGTTTCCGCATTTATGGATGTGATTCGATCCGGGTCATGTGGCTCAGATTCCCACGATTCCCCGAAAATTGAGATGGGGAAGGTGGGGTCAGAGAATTTAGGAAGGAAGAGAGAATCGTGAAAGTGGAACCGTTTAAGAACGCGTCTTTTACTGACTTTGCAAAGCCTGAGAATCGCCAGGCCATGACCGAGGCTGTTACTCAGGTGCGCAGTCAGTTGGGACGAACCTATGACATCGTGATCGGTGGAGAGCAAATTCGCTGTGAACAGCAATTTGAGTCCTTGAACCCGTCACGCCGGGAAGAGGTCGTAGGGATTTTCCAGAAGGGAACTTCCCGGCTTGCTGAGCAGGCCATAAAGGCCGCGGATAGGGCCTTTATGGCCTGGAGCAGGCGGCCTGCTGAAGAGCGGGTTGAGCTCATGCTGAACGTGTCCCGAATCATGAAAGAACGGCGATTCGAGCTTGCCGCCTGGATGGTGATCGAGGTGGGGAAGTCCTGGGTGGAGGCCGATGCCGATGTTGCCGAAGCCATCGATTTCTGTGAGTTCTACTCACGGGAGATGCTTCGTTTGGCAGTTCCTCAACCCCTGGTCGAAATCGAGTCGGAAGAGACCGCTCTCGAATACATTCCCTTGGGAGTGGGTGTCATCATCCCCCCCTGGAACTTTCCTCTGGCCATACTCGCGGGAATGACGTTTGCGGCCCTGGTCAGTGGAAACACTGTGGTGATGAAGCCTTCCAGCGACTCACCGACCATCGCAGCCAAATTAATGGAGATTTTCCAGGAAGTGGGCTATCCGCCCGGTGTGGTCAATCTCTTGACGGGGAGCGGGGCAGAGATCGGGGACGCTCTGGTCCAACACCCCAGGACCCGCTTTCTCTCTTTCACCGGTTCTAAAGAGGTGGGGCTGCGAATCAACGAATTGGCGGCCAAACACCAATCGGGCCAAATCTGGATCAAGAGAGTCGTCGCCGAAATGGGTGGAAAGGATGCCATCGTGGTGGATAGTGAATCGGACCTGGATGAAGCTGCTGCTGGCGTTGTGGCTGCCAGCTTTAGTTATCAGGGTCAGAAATGCTCGGCATGTTCTCGTGCCATTGTCGTAGAGTCCGTTTATGATGAGTTCCTGGAGAAGATCCTGGAGAACACTCGGGCCACGATCGTAGAAGGTAATGTGGAGGAGGCTGACGTCAATTTTGGTCCCGTCATCAACCAAAGGGCTCAAGAATCGATTCAGCGCTATATCCAGGTTGGGAAGAAGGAAGGGAGACTGGTGTTGGGAGGAGAAGAAGGGAATTCCGAGGGATATTTCGTCCCCCCCACCATCATCGCGGACATTGATCCCCAGGCCACGATTGCCCAGGAGGAAATCTTTGGACCCGTTTTGGCGGTGATCAAAGTAGCGGACTATGATGAGGCCATACAGGTTGCCAACAATACCGAATATGGATTGACAGGAGCCGTTTACACCCAGAATCCATCAAAGATAGACAAAGCCAAAAGAGAGTTTCACGTGGGGAACCTGTATATCAATCGCAAATGTACCGGAGCCCTTGTGGGGGTCCATCCTTTCGGTGGATTCAACATGAGTGGCACCGACTCGAAAGCAGGAGGTCCGGACTACCTGCTTTTGTTTACTCAAGCCAAGTCCATCGCAGAGAAGGTGAGTTAAGGCTACCCAGAATCCAGGATCTAGAATTCCCAACATTGAGAGATCGAAAGGCACAGAGTCGTGCGTGCAATTTCTGAATCCTATCCCATGTTTTTGCTAAGATATACTCGGATGAGCACGACGCCTAATGTCAGTAGCACAGAGACGTTCCAGGTGAGAAGAGGGAGAAAAGCGTGAGCACTCAGACCCGCCCCCGAGAAGATCTTAAACGGAAGAAGAAGCAAGAAGTTGTCAATGACTTCAGTATCCAAGTAGCCACCGTGAATGGCTCGGGAAGTCAATCCTCAAACAACGTGTTGATGAGGGCGATATTCCGAATGGGGGTTCCCATCAGTGGGAAGAATCTCTTTCCCTCGAATATCGCCGGTCTGCCCACCTGGTTCACCATTCGAGCCTCTAAGGAGGGCCACGCTGGATGCAAGAAGGAGATCGATGTCCTCATTGCCATGAATCCAGGCACGGCAAGAGAAGATGTCGAGAGTCTGGAGGCCGGCCGGGTGGTCATCTACGACGAAAAATTGAATCTGTCCAAGATCAGGGATGATCTGATTTACTATCCCATCCCCTTTTCAGAATTGGCAGGCGAAGTGGTCAAGGATGTCCGCTTACGCAAGTTGATTGCCAATATTGTATACGTGGGAAGCGCCGCTGAACTTTTCGGTATTGAAATGACCGAGGTGGAATCGGTGATCGCCAGGTGGTTCAAGAACAAGAAGAAAGCCATTGATCTCAATGTTCAGGCTGCTCACCTGGGCGCAAAATATGTTGCTGAGAACCTCACCAAGAGCGATCCTTTCCGGATCCAGCGGATGGAAAAGACCCAGGGTAAGATCATCATCGATGGGAATTCCGCCTGTGCTCTGGGGAGTATGTTCGCGGGAGTGACGGTCTTGACCTGGTATCCCATCACGCCGGCCAGCAGCCTGGCGGAAACCCTGGCCGATTACCTGGGGCGTTATCGAATGGATCCGGAAACGGGAAAGGCCACCTTTGCCGTTGTGCAGGCTGAAGATGAACTGGCAGCCCTCGGTATGGCCATTGGTGCCGGATGGGCAGGTGCCAGGAGTATGACGTCTACCGCGGGGCCGGGCATCTCTTTGATGGCCGAGTTTGTGGGGCTAGCCTACTTCACCGAAACTCCCGTGGTCATTTTCGATGTCCAGCGGATTGGCCCCAGCACCGGTTTGCCCACCAGAACTTCTCAGGGAGACACGGTTTCCCTTTACTATCTCTCCCACGGGGACACCAAGCATGTGGTGCTGTTTCCAGCCACCATGAAAGAGTGCTTTGATTTTTCGATAGACGCCTTCGATCTGGCTGAGCGGTTACAACAGCCTATATTCGTCGCCTCAGACCTGGATTTGGGAATGAACAACTGGATGGCGGATCCTTTTGATTATCCCGAAAAACCCCTGGACCGGGGAAAAGTGCTTACCGCGGAGGATCTGGAGCGCGTGGGAACCTTTGCCCGCTATAAGGATGTCGATGGTGACGGTATCCCCTACCGAACCCTGCCCGGGACGGACCACCCTTTGGCCGCTTATTTTACGCGTGGCAGTGGGCACAACGAGGAGTCTCGGTATACCGAGCGGCCCGAGGACTACACAAACCTCATGGATCGCTTGGCCAAAAAGCATGAAACCGCAAGGACGCTTGTGCCTGAACCGATCGTCCGATACACCAAGGGCGCTGAAATCGGAATCATTACCTATGGGTCGACGGATGTTCCGATGGAAGAATGTCAGGAGCAGCTTCGCCAGGAGCACGGGATCGAGATCCACTACTTCAGAATTCGGGCTCTGCCCTTTACCGATCACCTCAAGGACTTTGTGAGTCGCTGCCAGAGGGTCTACGTTGTGGAGCAGAACCGGGATGGGCAAATGGGCGATCTGATCTTCCTGGAGGTGAAGGACGAGCAGGGGAAAATTAGAAAAGTTCTTCACTATGATGGACTGCCTATCGACGCCAGGTCGATCACGGACCAGGTCATGGCTTATGAGAGAGGATAATTATGGCGACAAGTACCCCCAAACCCAAGAAGGTTAATCGTCTGGGTCTGGCCCTCTCCGAGTATCGGGGAAGACCCTCCACACTCTGCGCCGGTTGCGGTCACGATGCCGTGTCCAGCCAGATCATGAAGGCGTTCTATGAGATGGGAATCAATCCCCATCAGGTTGCCAAGATGAGCGGCATCGGCTGTTCCAGCAAGACGCCCGCTTATTTTCTTGGCGCTTCTCACGGATTCAACGGTGTCCATGGGCGCATGCCCTCTCTGGCCACCGGTGCCCTTCTGGGCAACCGCGACCTGATCTGTGTGGGGCTCAGCGGTGATGGAGATACGGCATCCATCGGGTTGGGACAGTTCTGCCACCTTTTGAGAAGAAACGTTCCCATGATTTATATCATTGAAAACAATGGAGTTTACGGCCTGACGAAGGGGCAGTTCTCAGCCACTTCGGATCTGGGCTCCAAACTCAAGTCAGGGGTTATCAATGATTTGCCGCCCATCGATTGCTGCGCTCTGGCCATCGAGATGGGATGCAGCTATGTGGCTCGTTCCTTTGCAGGAGACCCCAAACAGTTGGTTGCCCTGCTGCAGGGAGCCCTCAGTCACAGCGGGACGGCCCTTCTGGATGTGATCAGTCCCTGCGTGACCTTTAATAACCACGAGAGCTCGACCAAGGGCTACAAGTGGGCAAAGGAACACGAGGAACTCCTGCACAATATCGACTTTATTCCCTATTTCGAGCCCATTGAAACCGTGGAATATGCAGAGGGAGAAGTGCGAGAAGTTGAGATGCATGATGGCTCCCACATCCGGCTGCGGAAGGTGGATCAGGACTACGATCCCATGAGCCGTAGTGGCGCTGAGAGGTTGCTGAGTCAGACCCGTGAGACCGGCGAGTTCTTGACGGGACTGATCTATGTCAATCCGGTGGCCCGGAATTTCTTTGATCTCCTGGACTTTACCGAAAATCCGTTGGCTACCCTCCCTCAAGAGAAGGTCCGACCGGGACCCAAGGTCCTGGAAGAGACCATGCAGGAACTGATGTAGTATCGCTACCGATCACGGTTTCCCCAGAGTAGGCGCCTTTTGAGCATGAATCAATCAATGCATCATGTTGGCGTTCTTGGCGCCGGGACCATGGGTACCCAAATTAGCGCCCATTTGGCCAACGTGGGGGTCAAGACTCTCCTTCTGGATCTCCCTTCCCAGGAATCGGATCGCAGTTCCATTGCACGCCGGGCTGTGGAGCAGCTCTCCTCAATCCAGCCACCTCCTCTCTACTCCCCCGACAAGCTCAGTCTCATCCAGGTTGGGAACTTTGAAGATGATTTACCCCGGCTCTCTTCCTGCCAGTGGATCATCGAATGCGTGGTTGAAAAACTTGAGATCAAACACCAGCTTTGGGAAAAGGTAGAACCGCATCGGAGTCCCGATACCATTGTTTCCACCAACAGCAGTGGACTACCGGTGGCAGAGATCGCACAAGGGAGGTCTGAGGATTTTCAGAAACACTGGCTGGGCACTCACTTCTTTAATCCTCCCCGATATATGAGGCTCCTGGAGTTGATCCCTACCGCCCGTACTCTGCCCCAGGTGGTGGAGAGCATAGCCTCAGTTGGAGATCGGCTCCTGGGCAAGGGGATCGTGATTGCCAAGGATCGGCCCAACTTTGTCGCTAATCGGATGGGGTCTTTCGCAGCCGTTCGGGCCTTGGAACTCATGCAGGAACTGGGTCTGACCATCGAGGAGGTCGATACGCTGACGGGGCCGGTGACGGGGTTTCCCAAGACCGGAACTTTCCGACTGGCGGATCTGGTGGGTATCGACATCATGCTCGACGTGGTGGACAATCTGTATCAGAACCTCCCTGAGGATCCCTGGAGGGAGAGCTTTCGCTTCACCTCGCTTTTCAAGCAACTGGTGGAACGTGGCTGGAAGGGTCTGAAGACAGGACAGGGGTTTTACAAAAAGGAGGGGAAGGAGATCCTTGTTCTGGATCCTGAAACCTTTGAGTATCGGAGACGCAAGAAGCCCAACCTTCCTTCTGTGGAGAGGGTGCGTCATGAAGCTAGCACCATCAAGCGCATAGGGACTCTCCTGAAATCCGAAGACAAGGCGGGTGCTTTCCTGTGGCCATTTTTCCGGGACATCTTTTTGTATGCTGCAGAGCGAGTCCCGGAAATCACCGATGAGTCCTATCAGATCGACAGAGCCATGAGATGGGGTTTCAATTGGGAGTTTGGGCCCTTCGAACTGTGGCAGGAGCTGGGTGTAGAGGAGATATCGGAACGAATCCGCCAGGATAAAAAGGTGCTCCCGGAATGGGTGGAAGAGCTTCAAAAACGGGATTCCAAGTGCTTTTACCGGGTCGAGTCAGATCATCAAGTGTTTTTCGATCTGGGAGCCCGTGAATACCAGGTCTTGAGTGAGGATCCCGAGAAGATCCAGCTCACCATTCTCAAAAAACAGAATAAAGTCATCCGTTCCAACGCTGGGGCCAGTCTGTTCGATCTCGGAGACGGGGTCGCTTGTCTTGAGTTTCACAGCAAGATGAACGTTATCGGTGGTGACGTTGTCGATTTGGCCCGTTGGGCTGTAGATGAGGTGGAAAAAGACTGGGTGGGGCTGGTCATTGGCAACCAGGGAAAGAATTTTTCTGTGGGAGCCAATTTGATGCTTCTTCTACTGGAGGCCCAGGAGGGAAACCGGGAGGAGATCGACCAGATGGTCCGGGCTTTTCAGCAGATGACCCTGTCTTTTCGATATTCTGCCAGGCCGGTGGTGGCTGCTCCTTTCCAGCGGGTGTTCGGAGGGGGGGCTGAGGTCTGCTTGGGATGTGATGCGGTCGTGGCCTCCTCAGAGACCTACATGGGACTGGTTGAGGTTGGGGTTGGACTCGTGCCTGCTGGGGGCGGAGTCAAGGAAATGCTGATTCGCCATTTCCAGGAGGCACGTTCGATTCCCGAAACGGACCTCTTTCCCGCCCTGAAGAAGGCCTTTCGGACGATCGGCACCGCTCAGGTCAGTCGAAGCGGTGAAGATGCGAAGAGGTTGCAATTGTTGCGCCCCAGCGACATTGTAGAGATCAATTCACAACGGCTTCTTTCCAGAGCAAAACAAGAGGTGATCCGATTGGCTGAAGCAGGATATGTCCGGCCCGAGCCAGAGCAGAACATTCCAGCTCTGGGCAACTCCGCTCTTGCGGTTTTGAAGGTGGGGATGCACCTGATGCAGCGAGCGGGATACATCTCAGAGCACGACTTCTTGATTGGAAAAAAACTTGCCCACATCCTCACGGGAGGTGACCTCAACCATCCGACCACGGTTTCTGAGCAGTACCTTCTGGACTTGGAGCGGGAGGCCTTTCTCTCTCTGTGTGGAGAAAGAAAGACGTTGGAACGAATTCAGCATACCCTCAAGACCGGCAAACCGCTCAGGAACTGAGAGCCGCTCTACGAGCGGCGTTTCAGGTTCCAAGTTCCAAGTTCCAGGTGTGAAGAGGAGGCGCGACTCCTAAATAGCTGACTGCCTGACTGGCTGATCACAGTCCTTGGACCGCAGACCGGCTGAAATCCGAAAACGTGGAACCTGAAACTTGGAACCTGGAAGGCGCGCGAAGGCGCGCTTTTTGTTTGCATTATCTGTTTTAGTGTGGTAAAACGTTAGCATGGAACGAGAACTGAAGAATGATCCCCGTGTGAAGGAGTTGTTCGAGGTCATTGTGCATCTCGAGGACCCGGTCGAGTGTGCCCGCTTCTTTCGCGATTTGTGTACGTTGACCGAATTGAAAGCCATGGCCGAACGATGGCAGGTCGCCCAAATGTTGTCTGAGGATATTCCTTATCGGAAGATTAGCCAACGAACAGGTGCCAGTACGGCAACCATTACCCGTATCGCCCGCTGGCTGAAGTACGGTGAGGGTGGATACCGTATTATGCTGGAGCGGGTGAGGAAACAAGTATGAAGTTCAACAGTGACAACCTGAAGATTGCGGTGCAGAAAAAGGGGCGCCTGGCCGAACCTTCCAGGCAGATTCTCAAGTCCATTGGCTTGGATTTTGAGCACTACGAAGGAAGATTATTCTCTCCCTGTCGGAATTTTCCTCTGGATATCCTTTTTCTGCGTGACGACGACATTCCGGAGTACGTCCAGGATGGGGTGACGGACCTGGGCATCGTGGGACTGAATGTCGTCCAGGAAAAGGCTGCCCAGGTGGTGGAACTGGATTCTCTTGGTTTTGGGACTTGCACCCTGTCCATTGCCGTCCCCAGAAACAGCTCCTTTCGCAGTGTCTACGACCTGGAGAATAAACGGATCGCAACTTCTTATCCTCGAGTACTGAAAAGGTTTCTAGAGATGAAAAAGATCAAGGCTCGAATCATTGAGATTAGTGGGTCCGTGGAAATCACTCCCAGTCTCGATGTCGCCGATGCCATTTGCGACCTGGTTTCAACGGGAAGCACCCTACAAATCAATGAGTTGGAGCCGATTGAGATCGTTCTCAAGTCGGAGGCCTTTTTGATTGCCAATCCCCAATCCTTAAAAGATCCTAAACGCCAGGAGATGACGGAGCGACTTCGGGTGCGCCTTCAGGGAAACCTCCGGGCTCGAAGGAGCAAATACGTCATGATGAACGCTCCCAATGAGGCCCTGGAGGAGATCAGGAAGATTTTGCCTGGAATGAAAAGCCCCACCGTCATGCCCTTGGCCGAAGAGGATATGGTGGCTATTCACTCCGTCGTTCCCGAGGATGTGTTCTGGGATGTCATGGAAAAACTGAGGAAAACAGGGGCCTCCGACATTCTCGTTGTTCCTATAGAAAAGATGGTTTCGGAATGAAGTCCTATCGACTTGAAGAGCTTAGCCCTGAGGGTCTTGAAGAACTGTGCCGGCGCAATCCGGTCGCTGATCCGGAAAGGATGGAAACCTGTCGCACGATTTTCGATGACGTTTCTCGACTCGGTGATGAAGCTGTCGGGAAGTATACGCGTCGCTTTGACGGCGTGGCCCTGCCGGACCATCGAGTCTCGCGCCAGGAGTTTACTTCGGCAGCAGAGGGGATCTCGAATCTTGCCGTAAAGGCGCTGGAACGGGCGGCACAAAACATTCAGACCTTTCACGCTGCCCAGCAGGTTTTTGAAGGGCCGGTCAAGGTCGAACCGGGAGTCCGTTGCTGGAGGGAAAACCGTGCTATTGACTCCGTAGGACTCTATGTACCGGGCGGAAATGCGGTTCTTCCTTCCACGGTTCTCATGCTCGGAATTCCTGCTCGTTTGGCGGGATGTCGAGAGATCTGTCTCTGTGTGCCTCCTCGGAAAGATGGCCGTATCTCCGCTGAAGTCCTGGTTGCCGCACAAATCACAGGGATCAGCAAGGTCTTCAAGATCGGAGGGGCTCAAGCCATTGCTGCCCTGGCCTTGGGAACCGAGACCGTTCCCAAGGTGGATAAGATCGTGGGTCCCGGCAATCGCTGGGTCCAAACCGCCAAACTGCTGGCTGTGCTCGAGGGGGTTGCGATTGACATGGTGGCTGGCCCCACCGAGGTTCTGGTCGTTGCCGATGATTCCGCCTCGCCTGAATTGATCGCCAGTGACCTGATTTCTCAGGCTGAACATGGAGGGGACAGTCGGGCTATTCTGGTGTCGACTTCAAAGGAGATCCTTGAGGAAGTGAGCCAGAAAGTGGAGAGCCAGGTTCAGGACCTACCCCGGAGGGACTTCGCCGTGGAGGCACTGGCAGGAAGTTTCTTTATCCAGGTGCCCTCCATGGAGGAAGCCTTTGAATTTGTCAATCGGTATGCTCCCGAGCACTTGATCCTGCATCTGGAGGGCCCTGAAAAATGGGTGGAGAAGGTGCAGAGTGCGGGGTCAGTGTTTCTGGGACCCTGGTCCCCTGAAGTTGCCGGGGACTACGCTTCGGGGACCAATCACACGCTGCCCACCTCGGGCCTGGCCCGGGCCTTTTCGGGTGTGTCCCTGGATACCTTTGTCAAGAAAATTACTTTCCAGGAATTGACTCAAAAAGGGCTTCGAGAACTGGCCCCCACTTTGGAAACATTGGCTGCATTGGAGGGCCTGGAAGGGCACGGGCGAGCCGTTCGCGCAAGACTGAAGCAACCAACTGACAGCTGACAACGGACACAGACCACAGACCACAGACCACAGACCACAGACCGCAGACCGGAAGAGAGGACTGAGTGCTGACAACAGACATCTCAAACCTGGAAGCTGAAAGATGGACATAGCCGGACTCGTTAGACCCAATATCCTGACGCTGGAGCCCTATCACTCAGCACGGGAGATGATTCAGGAAGGTGTCTTGCTGGATGCCAACGAGAATCCCTACTCTCAGGAGTGGCAGGGTATTGGATTGAACCGTTATCCAGACCCTTATCAGCGAAAGCTTCGAAAGGCCATCGCCCGATACCTGGGTGTTGCAAGGGATAGCGTGGTGGCAGGAGTGGGCTCCGATGAGATATTCGACTGGATCTTCAAGGTATTTTGCCAACCCGGAAAAGACCGCATTGCCATTGCTGAGCCCACCTATGGGATGTACCAAGTAACGGCCAACATTTTTGGGATTCCCTGTTTTGAGTTCGGCTTCGATGAGGGCTTTTCTCTCAGTGCAAAGCGGTTCCTGAAAAGGGTCCCCTCCGATGCCAAGGTGCTGTTTCTCTGCTCACCCAATAATCCAACCGGGAACTTGTTGGAGCGGGAGCAAATTCTCCAGATCGCTCGAGAATGGCAGAAGATCGTGGTGGTCGACGAAGCCTATATTGAGTTTGCCGATCAGCCCTCGCTGGTGTCTGACTTGAGTGAGGTCCCCAATTTGATTCTTCTTCGGACATTGTCCAAGGCTTTTGGACAAGCAGGCCTGCGTCTGGGCTATACGGTCGCTTCCCCCCAGATCGTCGCCCATTTCTTGAAGGTCAAGGCTCCTTACAATTTGAATGTCCTAACCATGGAAAAGGGATGCCAGGTACTCGGTCAGGTTGAAAGCTATCTGGCCTGCGTTTCAGATATTCGAAAGGAGCGCGATAGAATGGCCGCCCAGTTGCGGGAACTACCCGAGATCGAAAAGGTCTTTCCTTCTCAGGCCAACTTTTTGCTTTTTCGTTGTCCGCAGGCCTCTCTTGTGTGTCAGCGACTTATGGAGAAAAATATTGTTGTTCGAGACAGGAGTTCGCTCAGGGACCTGGAAGATTGTATTCGAGTCAGTGTGGGGACTTCTTCAGAAAATGATTTGTTTCTCAATGAATTGCAAAGAATTGTGAAGGGAATATTATGAGCCAACGCACGGCATCGGTCAAAAGAAAGACGCGTGAAACCACGATTGAAATTGATTTGAATCTGGATGGCCAGGGAGAGTTTACCTGCAGCCTGGGCCTGGGATTTCTCGAGCACATGCTTGAATTGCTGGCTGCCCATGCCCGGATCGATCTGAAGGTACTGGCTGAAGGTGATCTCCAGGTGGATGACCATCATCTCACCGAGGATTTGGGGATTGCTCTGGGTCAGGCCATCGATAGCGCTCTTGGAAAGAAAGAGGGGTTGGAAAGATACGGATTCACCTTGCTTCCTATGGATGAGGTTCTGGTTGCGGTAGCGGTGGATGTGGGAGGACGCTTTGCTTTCTGCTGTGACTACCAACCCCAAAGAGAGAGGGTTGGTGATCTTTCCACGGAGTTGATCCCGCACTTCTTTAAATCTCTGGCCATGGCTGCAAAATGCAATTTGCATTTCAAGTTTTTGAATGCGGGGGAGAATGAGCACCATCGAATCGAGGCCATGTTCAAGGGCTTTGCCCGATCACTGAGGATGGCCGTTCGGATCGACCGGGAAGCTAGCGGGGGGAAAGTTCCCTCGACGAAAGGAGTGTTGTAGTTTGTGCTTTCGTGAGTTCGTGCGGTGGTGCCGTTGTGCTGTGGTGCTGTCGTAAGTTTATGCTTTCGATTCATGTTTTCAGAAGAACACACTAAGAGCACAGGCTTATTCATTCATCAATTTACGACTGCACGACCGCACAACAGCACAGGTGACGAAGTCACCAACGCACCACAGCACGAAAGCACGAGGTGACGAAGTCACCAACAGCACGAAGGCACTAAGTTATGATCGTCGTTATTGATTACAAGGCCGGCAATCTCTACAACGTGGGAAATGCCTTGAAGTATCTGAAAGCGGACTTCACTGTTTCGGGAGATCCGGCCGTGGTGAGCCAGGCCGATAGGGTCATTCTCCCCGGGGTGGGATCGGCTCGAGCCGCCATGGAATCCTTGACTGAGCAGGGTTTGGTGGAGGTTCTCCAGGGTCTTCGAGTTCCTTTCCTGGGGATTTGCCTGGGACTTCAACTCCTCTTTGAGGTTTCTGATGAGGACAACACGCCCTGTCTGGGTCTTCTTCCAGGTACGGTCCGCCGATTCGACAGCTCTCAAATCAAGGTTCCGCACATCGGGTGGAACCAGGTCAGTGGCCTGGATGTCTCCTCACAGCCGCCTTCGATTCTGCTGAAGGGCATTCCCGAGGAGAGTTTCTTTTATTTCGTGCACAGCTATTTCGCTCCCCTGGTGAGTCCCTTTACTTTGGGTAAAACCGAGTACGGGAGCTGGTTCGGCTCAGTGGTGGCGCAAGAAAACTTTCACGGTGTGCAGTTTCATCCCGAAAGATCGGGAGAAATTGGCCTCAAGGTGCTCCAGAATTTCCTGGAGGTGCAGGCCTCATGATTGTGATTCCAGCTATCGACTTGATCGCCGGAAAATGCGTGCGCCTCTATCAAGGAGACTTTGACCAACAAACGACCTATGACAACGATCCGATTGACCAGGCCCGGGAGTTTCAATCGGCTGGTTTTACTCGGTTGCACGTGGTGGACCTTGAAGGGGCGCGTACAGGATTGGGTCAGAATCGGCAGGTTATTCGTCATCTTGTTGAGGCGGTGGATCTTCCCATTCAGATTGGCGGCGGGGTGCGTACCAGCCAGGATGTCCTCGAGTTGCTCGAGTTTGGCGTACGATACCTGATCTTGGGAACGGCGGCCTTGACCGATCCGGAACGGGTGAGCCGCTGGGTGGAAAGGTGGGGGCCGACTCCCTTTATGATCAGTCTGGACTTAAAAGGGAAGGGTTTGCGCAGCCAGGGCTGGGTCGAGCGAAGTGGTGTTGAGCTGGCGGAGGCACTGGATCGAATTGCTGGCTGGGAGATTCCGCAAGTCATCTGCACCGATGTGGAGAGCGACGGTACGCTCAAACAGCCCAACTATTCGACCTATGAGAAATTGCGGGCCCAGTTGCCCGGCGATATCACTCTCATTGCGGCCGGAGGAATCAGCCGCCCGGAACACGTTTCCAGGCTTAAGGAGATGGGTGTCGATGGGGTTGTGGTGGGACGCGCTTTGTACGAAGGAGACAGGGTGTGGGAGAAACTGATTGATGCTGGCTAAGAGGATTATCCCCTGTTTGGATGTGGCCGAAGGACGTGTCGTCAAGGGAGTCCACTTCGTTGATCTGAAAGATGCTGGAGATCCCGTCGAGTTGGGAGGGCGTTATTACCGAGAAGGCGCAGATGAACTGGTTTTCCTAGACATCACGGCCACGGTGGAGAAGCGAAAAACAGTCGTGGACTGGGTGAAGCGGGTGGCTGATTCAATCTTTATCCCCTTTACCGTGGGGGGAGGAATCAGTACCGTTGCTCAGGTTCATGACCTGTTGCGGGCAGGAGCCGATAAGGTGTCCATCAACAGTGCGGCAGTCAAGAATCCCGAGCTGTTGGGTGAGGCCTCTCGAGCCTTTGGGTCTCAGTGCATTGTCCTGGCCGTGGATGCCAAGAGGACCGGAGCAGGTTGGAAGGTCTTTGTGAGCGGGGGACGCAACGAAACAGATCGCGATGCGCTCGAATGGATCCGTCAGGGAGAAGAACTGGGTGTGGGAGAAATTCTTCTCACTTCCATGGACTCTGATGGCACCCAGGAAGGGTACGACTTGAAACTCCTGAGAGCCGTCTCTCAGAGCATTAGAATACCCGTCATTGCCTCAGGGGGAGCCGGTTCACCCGAACATCTTTTGGAGGCTTTGAGAGTGGGCGCGGATGCGGTCTTGGCCGCCAGTATCTTTCATTATGATCGCTATAGCATCGCTGAGGTGAAGGACTACCTGGCGGAAAACTCGATTCCTGTGAGAAGAAATTAAACATGGATATCAAGCAGTTGGATTGGAACAAACTGAAGGGCCTGATCCCGGCCATTGTCCAGGATGGGTCAACGGGCCGAGTCCTCATGCTGGGCTTTATGAATGAGGAAGCTCTGGAAAGGACGCTGGAAACCCAACGGGTGACTTTCTGGAGTCGCAGCCGGAAAAGCCTCTGGACTAAAGGAGAGACCTCCGGGAATTACCTGGAGTTGGAAGAGATTCGGCAGGATTGCGACAACGATACTCTCCTTGTGGTGGCCAAGCCGCAGGGGCCCTGTTGTCACCGCGGCACGCTTTCCTGCTTTGCCGGGGACGATGAATTCAGCGGACTTGAGTTTTTGGGATATCTGGAGCGGTTGATTGCCCGTCGAAAAGAGGAGATGCCGGAGGGTTCTTACACCAGTACGCTTTTCGCCAAGGGACTCCCGGAGATAGCCAAAAAAGTGGGGGAAGAGGCCATCGAGGTCGTCCTCTCGTCAGGTCAGGAAAAACAACGAACGGTTGAGGAATCTGCTGACTTGCTCTACCACCTTCTGGTGTTTCTGACCCAAAGAGAGGTTACGTTGCAGGAAGTGGTGGAAGAACTAAGAAACCGCAGCCGGCCGACCGGAAGAAAGGACTGAGGACTGAGTGCTGACCCGTTCCACTGATCTCTTGACTTTTTTCTTTTCTGCGCGCGAAGCGCCGACAGCACGAAAGCACAATCGCGTGAAGCGCGCTTTGCGCGCTTATTCTCTGTTCTGGTCTCTCCTGTCTCCTGTTTCCTGTCTTTGGTCTTCTGATTCCTGGATCCTGACTTCTGGATCCTGTCTTCTGTCTTCGTCAAATCGCTTCCCGGCGATAAAGGCCTGAATATAGGGGTCGGGAGAGGAATGAAAGGCTTCCTGGTCACCTTCGAAGTGAATGACCCCGTCCTTGAGCATGATGATTCGGTCCGCTACCATCTCGATGCACTTCAGGTCGTGGGTCACGACGATGGAAGTCAGGTGCTCCTGTTCGTTGAGTTTGCGAATCAACCGATTCACAGATTTCTTGACAAGGGGGTCAATACCGGTCGTGGGTTCGTCGTAGAGAATAACTTCAGGGTCGTTAGCAATGGCTCGGGCAATGGCGACCTGCTTTTTGGCGCCGATGCTGAGTTCGGGCTTTTGAAGATCCCCCATATTGCCCAGTTCTACCGCCGCCAGCAGATAGTCCACCCGCTCCTTAATTTTCTTTTCGTCCTTCATTCCCCTCTCGCGGAGGGGGTAGGCGATGTTTTCTCCCACGTTGAGAAAATCAAAAACAGCACCGCCTTGGAAAACATAGGAAACCCTCTTGCGCAATTCCAGGAGTTCCCTCTCGTTCATGCCGGTGATATCTTTTCCGTGAAAGAGAATACGACCCACGTCGGGCTTGAGCAGACCTGCGATCAGCTTGAGAGTGACGCTCTTCCCACTTCCGCTTTTTCCCAGCACACCCAGTGTTTCCCCTTGCCGTAGTTTGAAGCTGACGCCCTTGAGGACAGGATAGTCAAAGGATTTACCCACATTCTCTAATTCCACAATCAGTTCAGTGCTGCCATCAAACGCAGTGTCTTTTCGGGGGAGCGGCACCGTATTGCGGGCAGACGGAAGGAAGCGATGGCCCAAGATCAGACTCATTAGAGCCAGGTAGGACAATAAGACCATGACCAGGAAGAGTTTCAGGAACATCGATCTACAGCCTGAGCAGTGAGCACTAAGTGCTCCCTTCTACAGATACGGTGAGGTTTGCGGCGGGGGCTTGTGAGGCGATGTCGGGGGCATCGTCGACGACGAGCGACGAAGAGATCGACCGCAATCCCCTGCCGCCCGAAGGGTGGCGGCGGGACGCCTCCATCTTCTTCGTTGCTCCTCCTCGCCGATATTCAGATATCGACTCGTCGGAGCGCCTTGAATCCGAAGGTTTCGCGCTCGCAACAAACATCATCGTATCTGTGGACGTGAGCACCTAACAGCCGAATCCGACCTAAGTTTATGAAATAGAGGGATTGCCAAGTGCGGACCGTGGCGGATCACACTTGCACGGGCCATCGTCAATGACGGATTTGAAATCGGATGAGCTTCTTGGCCATTTCCTTCCTGCGGTGACGACCACTGCGTCTATAATCCTGGAGCCATCCTCGCAGGTCTTTCTGGTTCATTTCTAAAACTTCACACACCCAGAGCAAACTTCCAGGGTGTGTGGTGTTCGAGTAAAACCAATCCAAGGCGTCCTGCCTCCACGACTTCCAATCTTTGTTGGACGTTTTCTTGGGAGACACGATGTCACGGAAAGCCTGGAGCAGAATCCCCAAGGCCAAATTGCGCATGGAAGGATCTGGCTTTTTCTTCTGCGGGTATAAACCTTCACTCTCAAGAAACGTTGCTTTCATTTTCCTATTTCTGACGTTGCTCTATACCTTCTCGGTAGTTTTCAACGTCATCCTTCTTGCTTCTATTCTATTCTAAGCAAGTGACCTTTCTTCATCTGCTGATAGTTTGGATGCCCGATCCGGGAAAAAGTTTCATTTTTGATGAGAAAATCCAGCCCGTGGCGCTATAATGCCGGGAAGATGGAACGAAGTTGGGAATCTGCCGGAGATCGAGTTCTGGCATTCTTAAAGCGAGCAGGGAAGGGACTTTCCGTCAAGGAACTGTGCCAAAGACTCGAGCTTTCCTCCATGGCTGTTCGACGGCAGCTGACATTATTGGAAGGTCACAACCTGATTTTTTCCGAAAGGGAAAAGCAAAAGATAGGTCGCCCCTCCTATCGCTATTACCTGACGGAAAAAGGTCATGAGGAGTTCGAAAGAGACTACGCCAATCTGGTGATTGACCTTTTGGGGAGTATCCGTTCAATTGACGGTCAAGAAAAGATCAACCAGGTGTTTGAGGAGCGGAAGCGCGGATATGTGGAAAGATGTCGGGGAAAGGTTTCGGGAAAGACCTTGGAGGCTCGTGTTCATGAGGTGACCCGATTACTCAGCGAAGATGGTTATATGGCCAACTGGGAAAGACTGGGTCCCAATACGTATTTGATTAAAGAAATGAACTGTGCTGTTGCGCAGGTGGCTAAAAGGTTTCCAGAGACCTGTATTTTTGAAGAAGGTTTCCTGGCTGAGTTGCTGTTAGCCAAGGTGACTCGCAAACACCACATTCTCCAGAAAGACCATTTTTGTTCTTATCTCGTCGAAGGCTAGTGGGGAGTTTCAGGTTCCAGTTTTTCGGACTTCCACTTCGGTTTTCGGCTGAAACTATTCCATTGCTGATTGAGGAAGGAGACGGGAATGAGTACTGAAAGAGCCAATGCTGTGACGTTAAAGGGAACCCCCTTCACTTTGGTAGGACCTGAGTTGAAGGTGGGCGACAAGGCCCCCGATTTTGAAATTGTTGGAATGGACCTGAAACCGTTCGGCCTGGCCGATACCAGGGGTTCGGTGCGGATCTTCAGTGTGGTTCCCTCCTTGGATACCCCGGTTTGTGATGCTCAGACTCGCCGTTTTAATGAGGAGGCCGCAAAGTTATCCGATGTGCAGATCTACACCATCAGTATGGACCTTCCTTTCGCTCAAGATCGATGGTGTGCAGCCAGTGGCGTCGAGAGGCTCACCATGCTCTCTGACCATCGAAGTGCCCAGTTCGGAACTCACTACGGCACCCTCATTAAAGAGCTGCGCTTGAATTGCAGAGCGATCTTCGTGATTGATGAAGAGGAAACTCTACGCCACGTGGAGTATGTGAAGGAGGTGGCCGACTACCCCAACTACGAAGCTGCTCTCGAAGCGGTTAAGCAGAGAGCTTGAATCACCTTCCGTTCAGCTGCGGAGGAGGCGAGGAATGGGCTGCAGCCCAGCTGCACAGAAAAACCAGACGAACAATCTTCTCCATCTTGGCATAGTTGATCTTCTCCGGGGTATCGGTGGGACGATGATAGTCTGGATGGAGGCCGGTATGAAAGAAGAGTACCGGTACGTCATGGGAGAGAAAGGGCCAATGATCGCTCCGTCTAAGCAAATTAGCCGGGGTATCGTCGTATTGGAACTTGAGTTCTAGTCCGATCCTTCCATTGGATTGGGTCACCAAACGGCGCAAATCCTCACTGCGACTGTAACCCATGACATGCACACTATTGGTGTTGCTCTCAGCACTCTGCTTTTGCAGCCCCAGAAAACGGGGATTATTGGGGTCAGGAATCTCTTCGTTGCGGCCAATCATATCCATTTGAAACAGTGCGGTGGTGTTCTCCAAGAGCAGGGCAGGTCTTTCAACATAGTAACGGGAGCCCAGAAGCCCCCGCTCTTCCGCGTTCCAGGCCGCAAAGAGAACCGATCGTGCCGGTTTTTCAGGGCTCAGGGCATAGGCCTCAGCAATCTCCAGCAAACCCGCCGTACCACTGGCATCGTCATCGGCACCCTGGAAGATTTCGCCATCGTGATAACCCATATGATCGAAATGAGCGCTGATGATCACCACCTCATCCTTCAGATTTGGATCCGAACCGGGTAGGTAAGCCAGAACATTGCGGATACGAGTCTGGCTGCGAACGATCGCAGTCTCTAGCGTGGCCTCCAGGCCTGGCAGTGGAACACCTTGGGATTTGAATTCTTTATCAATCTTTCTTTGAATCTCCCGCAGGTCAACTCGAGTACTCCGTAGAAGCTCGCGGGCAAGCTCACTCGAAATATGGATCACCGGAATCTTTACCTGTTCTTCCCACACTTTCAGGTCATATCTCGCTCGGGAGGGATCTTCCGGCCAGGTGAACTGGGCATGGCGGGCAAAGTTGCCTCTCCGAGAGCGATCTCTCCTGTTTTGGACGATGATGAGGCCTGCAGCGTCGTGAGCCTGAGCATTCCTGATCTTGTAAAACTCTTCGCTGTATCTGGAATCCAATATCCCATCAAAGGGGCTGTCGGGGTCCATTCCACCCGGCTCACCATCAAACACGACTACAATCTTCCCCTGGACCTCAAGTTCCTGAAAGTCGTCATACCGATACTCGGGAGCCGTGATCCCATAACCTGCCAAGACCAACGGTGCGCTAATTTTGCCATTGGCTGATAAAGGGGAGGGGAAGAAATCTTCCTGAACGACGGCCACGGTGGAGGAGAGCGAGTCGGGGCCACGGATTTCCAGGGCGTTGCCGTCCAGGAGTTCGGCCTGGAGTATGTTGAAATATTGGAAATAGCCATCAGGGGCGACTGGCTCCAAACCCATCAATTCGAATCGATGAGCCAGATAGTTTGAGGTGATTTTGTTAAACAAGGTATTCAACTCACGGCCTTGCATTTCCTTGGAGGCCAAGAAATAAAGGGTGGACTTGAGGTCGGCTTCCGTGATGGTTTCTGTGGCAGCGGTTGGCGCACTGTCGGGTGTGGCCTCCGCCGGAAAGGCGGCTATGCTCAGGAAGTAGATCAATACCGCGGTGGCACTTCTCCTGGCGCGCATTACCCTATTCTAGCGGATGCCCGCTTCGCTCGCAGAGAAATGCGAGAAACGCTGACAACTGACCATGTCCTGTCGGTTGTCTACTGACTTCTTACCCCTGACTCCTGACTTTTCACTCCTAGCTCCTGACTTTACTGTCAGCTGTCAGCCATCAGCGGTAGCTGATCTGGGGAAATCCGCCCATTGGACTGGGGTGGACCTCAATATCGGCTCGATAGACACTGCGAATCGTCTCAGTGGTAATGACTTCTTGGGGCGTTCCCGTCTTCACAAGCTTGCCTTCACTGAGAAGAGCCACGGTGCGGCAAAAGGTTGAAGCAGCCGTCAGATCGTGTAAAACGACCACCACGGTCATGGAATGCTCCTGATTGAGATGTTGAAGCAGGCGGAAGACCTCAATTTGGTGGTGAATGTCTAGATGGGTGTTGGGTTCATCCAAGATCAAAATAGCGGGGCTTTGGGCGATTGCCCGGGCCAACAGGACGCGCTGGCGTTCACCGCTGGAGAGCTGAGAGATGGGACGATCTCTCAGGTGTCCGATCTCCGTTCTTTGAAGGGACTCTTCCACAATTTGGCGATCGCTGTCGGTGAGTTTCTGGAGTCTTCCCAGATAGGGGAATCGACCCATAGCGACGATCTCGACCACCGGAAAGGGAAATGCAAAGTACTGATCCGAGGCAATCACGGCAATTTGTCTGGCCAATTCTCGCCGCGTCAACGTGTTCAGAGGGCGGTCCTGCAAACGGACTTGACCACTCTTGGCCTGGAGCAGTCCAGACATGAGTTGCAGCAAAGTCGTTTTGCCACTTCCATTGGGTCCGATCAGGGCCAGAAAGGACTTCTCAGGAAGCGATAGATCAATGTCCTGAAGTGCGAAGCCGCCCTGGTAATGGAAACTGACCTGTTTGAGCAGGAGTGTGGACACTAGAAATCTCCGGCGTTTTGTCGGGTGCGTAGCAGATAGACAAAATAAGGGGATCCCAGCAAGGCAGTCAGCGCCCCCACGGGAATCTCCAACGGCGGCATGATGGTGCGAGCCAGGGCATCGGCCAAAATCAGAAAAATGGCACCCCCAAGAGCAGAGGCCGGGATGAGCAGGCGATGGTCCGGACCCACGATCATGCGCATCATGTGAGGGACGATCAGGCCCACAAATCCGATCATGCCGGCCACCGCAACGGAGGCGGCCACCAGGGTCGAGGCAGCCACAAAGAGAAGTTTCTTTGCCGTCTCCACATCGACTCCCAGGTGAAAGGCAGTAGTTTCTCCCTGGGTGAGCATGTTCAGTTCCCGTGAAAAAAACCAGGTCAGACCAAGCCCTAAGGTGATGATGGATGCCGAGATTCCAATCAGCGTCCAACTTCCTTCCGTCAGTGTTCCCAGCAGGTAAAACAACATGGTGAACGACTCGCGATAAAAAATAGAGAAAAAGAGGAACACCGCCGCATTAAAGAACAAGCTCACGATGACTCCGGCCAGGATGATGGTCTGGATGGGAGCCCTACCATCGATTTGGGCAATCCGGTAAACGACAAAGATGGAAGCCAGAGCGAAGCCGATGGACATGAAGTAGAGCATAGAATAGTGCTGAAAACCCAGCACTGCAGCTAAAACAACGCCGGCAGCGGCGGCACTGGAGGTGCCTAAAATGAAGGGATCTGCCAAAGGATTTCGAAGAACTCCCTGTAAAACGGCGCCTGCCCCGGCCAAACCCGCTCCTACAATGATGGCCAAGAGCACCCGGGGAAACCGAATTCCCTGAATGATGGCCCAGGAAGGATTGGAGACGGGACCGATAAAGAGAGCAGCTCCAGCCAGAAGGATCGTGAGCACCAGCAGGATCAGCAAAGAGTGTGTACCCTTCATGGTTCACTCATCATGGTCAGAATACGAGCTTGTAACTTCTCCATTCCTTCGATCAGGCGATGGTTGCCATGGGAAAGGAGATCCCGGTCAAAGTCGTCCAGGATTCTCCCATTTTGAACCGCTTTGATTTGATCCCAACCGGGTCTTTGGCTGATGAGGGAAGCACTGACCGTGTAGGTCAGGATAATGTCCGGATTGCGAGCGATGATGGTCTCTTTCGACGCTTGTAGAGCTCTTTTTTCCACGTCGTCAAATAAATTACGAGCCCCACAAAGGTGAAAGGCTTCAGTGATGAAACTCCTTTTCCCAATGGTCCAGGTGGGGAGATCCACTTCGATATAGATCGAGGGTCGATCGCTCAGTTGAACAGCACGCTCCTTCACCACTCGGAGTCGTTTCTTCATACTTTGGATGAGGGCCTCAGCCGGCTGGGATCGATCAACGACTTTTCCGACTTCCCGAATGATTTGGTAAATCTCCTCCAATGAGGTTGGGCTGATCGTTTCCAGCACAGGCAATCCAAATTCTCTGAGGCGAGGAACCGTTCGTGAGGAAGGCCAATGTTCGGCGATCACCAGGCTGGGCTTAAGAGAGACAATTTTCTCCAGATTGGGATTGAAGAAATCACCAATTTCTTCAATCTGTTGTTCCCGGGAAGAATCAGTAAAATATTTGGTGACTCCAACGACCTGTTCTCCTACGCCCAGTTCGAAGAGGATCTCCGTCAAGTTGGGAGCCAGAGAGACGATTCGAACATCCTCTTGAGGGACGCTTTGACTTGAGGGGGCGGGGGCCCGCCGCGATGCCTGGAGGGCAAAGAGGATCAGAAGAATCAGCAGGACGGCGCCGACAAATTTTTTCATCGCAAATCCGTTCTTGAAGAGATTAGCCCGGATTATGCTAGTGTCTCTCCTCATGTACGGTTTCTTTCAGAAAATCAATGATATCGGAAGTATGGGCGTTGGGTTGGAAGATTCGGTCCACCCCGATCTCTTTGAGTTTAGGAATATCATCGTCAGGAATGATGCCCCCTCCGAAGACCAAAATATCTTCCGCTTGGTTCTCCTTAAGGAGTCCTACAACTCGGCTAAAGAGTGTCATATGAGCACCTGACAGGATGGACAAGCCCACGGCATCCACATCCTCCTGCAGGGCCGCCTGGACGATTTGTTCAGGGGTCTGGCGCAGGCCAGAGTAGATGACTTCCATCCCCGAGTCGCGCAGGGCTCGGGCCACCACTTTTGCTCCTCGGTCATGGCCGTCCAGCCCTGGTTTAGCGATTAAGACTCGGATTTTCTGTCCCGGCATTAGTGTCTCGTTTCATAAATACGGTGACGTCGGTAATGAGTATGACGGCACCTTAAAAGTCAGGTTCCTGATAAGCGCCAAATATCTCCTTCAAAGTATCGCAGATCTCGCCCAAGGTTGCGTATTCTTTGACGCAGTGGATTAGAAAAGGCATCAGGTTCTGATCCGACTGGGCGGCTCCTTTGAGTTCAGAAAGTGTCTGTTTTACGGCCTGATGATTTCTTTGTTCTCGAAGTGTCTGAAGGCGTTGAACCTGGTGTTCCCGAAGTGCAGGACTGATGTGCAGGGTCTTGATCCGCAGGGGGGTGTCGTCGCTGAGATACTCGTTCACGCCGACGACGATCTCTTCCTTTCTCTCCACGGCCTTCTGATGGCGATAGGAGGCTTCTTGGATCTCCTTTTGGGGGAAACCCTTCTCAATGGCCTTGATCATTCCGCCCATGGCATCAATTTTGTCGAAGTATTCCCAAGCCCCCTCTTCCAATTGACTGGTTAAGGTTTCCACAAAATAGGAACCTCCCAGCGGATCGGCTGTGTCGGGAACGCCACTTTCGTGGGCAAGGATCTGTTGAGTGCGCAGAGCGATCTGAGCCGCCTCCTCTGTGGGTAAGGCCAGAGCTTCATCGCGCGAGCTGGTGTGAAGAGAATTGGTTCCTCCCAACACTGCCGCAAGAGCCTGAAGGGTGGTTCGCACAACGTTGTTGGCGGGTTGCTGGGCCGTCAAGCTGTAACCGGAGGTATGGGTATGGAAACGACACATCCAGGACTGTTCTTTTTTTGCTCCGAAACGGTCGCGCATGACGTGAGCCCAAAGCCTGCGTGCCGCCCGGAACTTGGCTATTTCCTCAAAGAAGTTATTGTGGGAGTCAAAAAAGAATGACAATCGGGGTGCGAAATCATCGACATCCATGCCAGCTTCAAGACACGCTTCCACATACTCAATTCCATCGCGAAGCGTGAATGCCAATTCCTGCAGGGCGGTCGAGCCTGCTTCCCGGATATGATAGCCGCTAATTGAGATACTGTTATAGGCAGGAAGATGTTTTGTGCAAAACTCGATGGAATCCACGACCAAACGCATCGAGGGCTGGGGTGGATAAATCCATTCCTTCTGAGCGATAAACTCTTTCAAGATATCATTTTGAGCTGTGCCTCTAATCTTGGCCCGGTCCGCTCCCTGTTTGTCGGCCACGGCCACATACATGGCCAGCAGTATGGCGGCGGGAGCGTTGACGGTCATGGAAGTGGTGACCTGGTCCAGGCGGATACCCTCGAATAGGATCTCCATGTCTTCCAGGGAATCGATGGCCACTCCACATTTCCCGACTTCGCCCTCCGAAAGGGGATCGTCCGAGTCAATCCCCATCAAGGTGGGTAAATCAAAGGCAATGGAAAGGCCCGTTTGACCCTGTTCAAGGAGAAATTTGCAACGGTGATTCGTTTCCTCTGCGCTGCCGTATCCGGAGAACTGACGCATGGTCCAGAGCTTGCCCCGGTACATGTTTGGGTAGACACCACGAGTGTAAGGAAACTCACCTGGATCGCCTAGATCACGCTGGTAATCCAGTTGGGATAGATGCTCCGGTGTGTAGACTGTTTGGTCCTTATCTGTGTCCGTGCCGTCCATGATCTTTCTAGCCAGGACTATTCATTAATTTTCCGGAATGTGGGAGGCACCTCAGGTGCCGAACAGTCGGATTCGGCACCTGAGGTGCCTCCCACATTCCAGAGCTCCCTGCCACAATATCGGAGGTGCCTCCCACATTCCAGAGCTCCCTGCCACACTACCGGAGGTGCCTCCCACATTATGGAGTCTTTGCAATCCTCACGGTTCGGGCCAGCTACCGGCTCGCCCCTACCCTGCATTGTGACAAGATCCTATGCATACTCCCGGCTAGCATGCTTGATTCTATCGCAACGCAGCAGACACGGCCAGGTTCGATAAAGGGAGACGCTCAGTGGGGTAGGGGGCTGTCAAGGAGCGGACTTTTCCAATTCAACGGCCTTCTCAAAGAATTCCATGGCCTCATCAGTTTTTCCTTCCTGTTTGCACAGGTAAGCTTTTTCTTTATACAGAAGAGCCTTGGAATTGTTCGAGTTGACGGCCCGAAGAGCCTGGTCCAGCAGAGCTTGGGCCAGCTCATACTGTTGATGATCGTATAAGGCACCGGAGAGGATTTGACCCTCTGTGACGAAAAGATGCTCTTGGTTGTAAGGAAACCTCAAGGAAAAGATCTCCTGGGATGCCCGCAGTACCTTATCGAATGCCTTCCCCCTAATCAGGAGCATCACGATCTCATGCTGAGACTCGGCAACGCTACGGGAACGTTCCCAGCTTTGGGAGTCGACAAGATTTGCCTGTAGGCTTAAGGAAAGGATGAGTAGGGCAAACAGGTGAGGCATCGATAGCTACTCCAGTTTGAAAGGATTTTCCTGAGGCCTGTGATCATGGACGATGAAAGGATTGGGATAAGCGGTGCGCAATTCCAGGCTCGATGCGTTTTGGGAGACACGGACCCGGGGAAGTTCCAACTGTTCTCGTTCCCTAACATACTCGTGAAACGCCTGCTGTACTTCCGGATTGGGCTGATTGACGAAAAAGAGTGAAAGAAAAACTACACCCAAAGTTCCTGCGGCAATCGGTACCCAGCGGATGCCAAAGAGAGATCGAAGGCTTGCAAGCCAGGTGGACTCTGAAGGACTCAGGTCGGTGATTTCTGAGTGAATTCGTGTCCATAAATCGGGATCTAATTCCAGGAGGCCGACTTGCTCCACCAGTTGATAGGTGTGAAGGAGGGACTGGTAATCGTCATGACATGGAGTGCATTGAGTGAAGTGGATTTCTACTTTCTTTGCTTGGTCAGGGCTCAATTCCCCGTCCATAAAAGCCGTCAAGGACTCAGTGCAGGTTAGACATTCCATGGTCTTCTCTCAAGTATTGCTTAATTTTCTCTCTGACGCCAACACGAGCGCGGTGAATGTCCGACTTGACCGAAGCCAGCGAGCGGTCGACGATCTCACTGATTTCCTGGTAGCTAAGCTTATGAATAGCGGAGAGAATAAAAACCTTCTTATGTTTGTCGGGCAGTTGGTTGATCACTTGTTCGATAACCTGTTCGAGTTCACCCGACAAGAGACGCTCCTCGGGACTTCTGTGCGGGGTGATCAGCTTCTGTGCTGCAGAGGACTCAGGTGCTTCGATTTCATCCAGAGAATCGAATTGGGGTCTCGTTCCCCGGTATTTTTGGTAGACGTTGTTCTGTGCGATCCGGAAGAGCCAGCTTTGAAACTTACCGTTTTCCTTAAGAGAGGTTAGATTCTTGTAGGCCAAAACAAAGGTATCCTGGGTCAAGTCTTCTGCTTCTTCGCGCGAACCGGTTAGACGATAGGTATAATTCAAGATCTTCCTACTATAGAGTCCGTAGAGCTCCTGGAATGCCTCAACACGCCCTTTCTTGGCTCTGGAAACAAGATCTCCTAACTCCTCTCCAGAGATCGAGGGGGTCTGAGCGTTTTTCTTAGATGAAAGCCCTTTGGTTCGCTCTTCGTTCACTAGGATTGGCTACTCGTTTAAAAGTTGCAAATTAATCGTGTAATTATGGACCTCACTCTAAACGGCTCGATCTTATCAAACTTCTGATGAAAATCTTGGTGGCGATCAGGTGTGAGAAATGTGGGCAGGAAACTACGAATACTTTCTCATCATGCCGACCACCACTCCTTGAATCCTTATTCGGTCCTCTTTGACCCAAATGGGTTCAAGGGCCGTATTGGCCGGTTGAAGACGGATTTGGTCGCCTTCTCGATAAAACTTCTTCAGCGTAGCGTTTTCCCCATCGATCAAGGCGATGACCATTTCGCCATCGTGAGCTTCTTCCCGCTGTTCAATGACGACATAATCCCCATCCTGAATGTGCTCATCAATCATGGAATTTCCTCGAACCTGCAGCACATAGTTCTTTCCCCGGGTGAGAAAACTCTCGGGAACAGAGATCTCCTCTGCGTTCACCACTGCTTCCACTGGCTGACCAGCGGTAACGTACCCCAGAAGGGGCAGGGTGGTGGGTGAAGAGGGTTCCTGGTTCAGAAGCTGAATGGAACGCGCTTGGTTGGATAGACGCCGAATGAATCCCCTCTCTTGGAGTGCCTGAAGATGCTTATAGACTCCGTTAAGCGAGGCGAGGTGAAAGTAAGTGGCGATTTCCTCCAGTGTGGGCGAGTATCCGTGTCGATCCAAAAATTGGCTCACGAAATCCAGGATTTCCTTTTGTCTCTTCGTCAGTGGCATGTCACCTTTGCTGAGTTCATGATGGTGAATAAAAGGTGAATTGTCAAGGGGAGTTTGAGGACAGTCCCCAAACTCCTGACCACCTGACCGGCACGACAGCACGAACGAAAGCACGACCGCACGCGAAGCGTGCTCTTCAATCTCCGATCCCGCGGTGATAGAGTGGGGGATATGGTCGTTGATGATCGAGAGCATCTGATTCAGGAAGAAAAAAGGAGGATTCGCCGATTGCGGGTGTTGGTCGATTTGACCACCAGTGTTCTCTACCAGGATGCCGCTCTGACGCTGGAAGAGGCGCAACAGCTGGTGCGGGGAGCAGAGAAAGCCATTTTGAAGATGTTTCCGGATAAGCAACAGACTTTTGACCTCGTGCTTCGCCCTCGTTTCGAACGGATTCTGCGGGAACGCTGGGGGCAGTTAGCCCCGAGTTGAGGATCAGATGCGAGCCGTGATACAGCGAGTTGAAGAGGCCAGGGTCACGGTTGAGGGCAGAGCAGTTGGTGAAATTTCCAAAGGGTTGCTCGTTTTGTTGGCTATCGAAGCGAGTGATGGGCTGGAGGACTTGGCCTTTCTCAAAAAGAAGATCCTCAATCTTCGTGTCTTCGAAGATGAGCAAGGCAAGATGAATCTTTCGCTGCTGGACGCAGGCGGAAGTGTGCTCATGGTTTCACAGTTCACTTTATACGGCGACTCTCGCAAGGGTAATCGACCCAGTTACTCGCGGGCCGCTCCTCCGACTCAGGCAAAAAAGCTCTACCACGAGCTCATAGAGCAACTTCGTTTGGAAGGAGTTACGGTGGAAGCGGGAAAGTTTCAAGCCATGATGAAAGTAGCTCTGGTGAATGATGGCCCGGTGACATTGATCGTGGATTCGAAGAAGGGCTATTACTGAGTTGTGCACGACAGCACGAAATCACCTGTCAGTGGGCTGAACCGGAACCGGTTGTAGTTCCCACTCTTTCAAGAGCTCCTGGGGAAGATTCGGGGAGTAGGGGGGCTCTCGAAAGAGTAGAACCCTTACCTGAGCCTTCCTCCGTGTATTTCTCACCCATCGATCCATTTCTTGGTTGGTTCTCTCCAGGATAAGGATTTCCCGAATCTGTTCCTGGACCAGTTCGAGGGCCGGGAGAGGGGCGCCAGTCTCTCTTAATTGGGGGACAAGTGTCTCATCGTAGTATTTCTGAATTTGTTGGGGTAAGAGAATGATGAAGGGTTCGAATCGGTTCTGCACGAATTTCCAAACAGCCAGCTCGCGCTGGATGACCTCTCGCAGATCAGACTCGGTCATCTCCATCGATTTGAGGTTCTCCTGAAATTGAACTTGTGAGGAAAAGCGACGCTGATAGGCCTGCAGCTGAATGTCAACTTCCTCCTGTGAGATTCCTATTCCAGGAGTTTGTTGAGCCTGGCGTGAAATCAGTTTTTGATTGATGAGTTGATCCAAAACGGTTAAATACAAGTCTTGCCTCTTCTGGGGCTCCTCGGGTACCTCCCAACCCTTGTATTGCACCAGCTGCTGGACTTCCGAAAAGGAAATGACTTCCCCTTCGACCAGGGCGGCAACCTGATCCACGACCTCGCCTCGA
>JACZQQ010000087.1 GCA_022545645.1 Acidobacteriota bacterium
GAAGGATGCGACAGCGGCCTGAGCTCCGGAAGCGGCCCCAAGTCCGTAGTGCTCAGCCAGATAGTTCACGATGGTGGCTGATTCATCGGTGAAAATCTGGGCTCCTCTGGAAATCATATTGGCCACCGTACTATTCCAGTCCTCTCTGTTTCTCCGCTGGGTCAGTACGGTCTCCAGCGAATGACATCCCGCACAGATGTTGGCCACCAGTTGCTTCCCCTCCCCCTCGGGCATGGAGGCGACACTGGGCTGCTGCGCCAACACCGGACCCATGAGAAAAGATCCCACAATCATCACTGCCATTATCACTTTGATTTTCTCTGCCATATCAAACTCCTCCTTAGTTCAGTTAGTTCCTGGCGGTTCTCACCACCTCGTCAAAAACACGCAGCAGGTTTTCCCCCATAATCTTGGCCACATCCCCGTCGCTGTACCCTCGTTTCAAAAGGGCCTGGGCGATGTTCTGGTACTCGCCTGCGTTCTCGATTCCCTTGATGTTGACCGGATAGCCTCCCCAATCGGAGCTGATGGCCACAGAGTCGACACCCACCAGCCTGGCCATGTAATCAATGTGATCGATAAGATCCGAGAGAGGCGGAAGACTTTTGCTGCGCTCTTCGGCCCTTCTGCCGCGATTCGACTGCCCTCGCTGGCTTCGCTCTTCGATGAATTCGTAAATCTTGGTGGGATCTCCTCGATAAACCAGCGGCTCCAGTCCCATGAGACCCGAGCCCCGCGGTCGTCCCGCATGCCATTTATCCTGATATTCCTGATTCACGGCCATGGGTAAAAAAGGAACACAAATGACTCCTCGCATGCTGGCCAGCTTGCGGATCATCGCATCACTCCAGTTGGGAAGAGTGGGGGAATACATCAGGGCTCGCGCCGCTGAGTGGGTGGTCACCACCGGCTGAGTGCTCACCTCCATCACATCCAGCACCGTTTGCTCAGCGGTATGGGAAAGATCGATAACAATCCCCAGACGATTCATCTCGGCCACCAGTTCTCGTCCGTAGTCGGTCAGACCGTATCCTTTGCCGTTGTTTTCGCTGGAGTGCATGACATCGCCGATATTATTCCCCAACAGGTGGACCAGGTTCATCTCCCGCAGTCCCAGACGGTGGAACATGCGCAGCACCCCCAGGTCGCTCTCAAGAGCCAGCGCTCCCTCAATGGCCAGTATGGCCGCGATCTTGCCCTGCCGGCGAAGCGCCCGAACCTCCTCGGCATTGGTGGCCACCCCAAGTTGATCCGGGTATCGGGCAATTTCCCGGTAGAAGTGGTCAAACTGGCGGAGAGCCTCTTTGACGGCTATATGGTTGGCTTCCAGAAACTCATCAATGGCGGTGTTAAAAAAGCTCGCTCCCAGTCCGCCCTGCTCGGCCAGGGGAAGGGTGAATCGGGGATCGGAGTTGGGTTCTGCGATCGTTCCTCCCCGGGCGTAGACCGACCAGGTGGGATGGGTGTGCCCATCAAACACCCAGAATTTCTTCTCCGCGGAGTCCTGAGCATAAACGGGCTGAAGACCGGTGGAGGAGAAAGGGAGGAGCCGTTCGAGTTGAAGGGACAGGGCCAGAGACAGGCCCACCAGCAAGGTGAGTCCGAATAAAAAGCGAGTTTTCATACGTAGAAACCCTCTTATGCCCTAAAAGAATCTACTCTTTAGGACGCAGAAGTTGTCCTTGAATTATCAACATTCTCAAGACAGTGTCAACAGGAAAAGAGGGTGCAGAACCCTGCGAGATGGCCCGTGGGCTAAAGAGGGTGTCGCAAAAGTCGGCTGACCCAGGTTTCTTGTGTAGGGGCGCACGGCCGTGCGCCCTATAAGCCGTTGATAAAGCAGGGTTTGTGGGCGCACAGCCGTGCGCCCCTACAGGCCTTAATCAAAATCAAGTGGGGTTTCGAGACAGTCTCGGCTGTGCGTCCCTAGTTAGTTGCCTGCCCCTAACTGATCGCGATCATAGACGATTTCGCCTCCCAGTCCGGTCATGATGACCTTCATATCGGGAATCTCGTCCACGGGGATGGTGAAATAGTCGTTCTCCAGCACCACGAAGTCGGCATACTTGCCGGGCTCCAGGGTGCCGAGGGTGTCCTCGGCAAGAATGTAATAGGACGCCCAGGTGGTGGTCATTTTCAGAGCCGTCACCCGATCGATAGCCTCACTAGGAAGCAGCGTTTCTTTTTGTTTGGTTGCGGCGTTGGTGATTTCCCGGGTAACGAGCATGTGGATGGGTAGCCAGAAGTCCATACCCCGGGCCTCAAAGGTCACCCGTAAGCCCTCATTGATCCACGTTTTCACGGGCATGGCAAAGGGTCTCAGGTGTTCTCCGTAAGTGTCAATCAGCATGGCGGCATCGTTCAGATAGGGCATGTTGACATTGAGGAGAATGTTGTACTCTTTGAGTTTCGCCATCACGTCGGGAGGAGTGCCCAGAAGCTGATTGTGTTCCATGGTGGTGCGAAGGCTTCTGATGTGCTCCACCGACAAATTGCCTTCTTTCATCGCACTTTCCAGCATCTGGATGTAGAGTCTCACCCCATGGCTGGAGGTGCCGTGAACACCGACCGGCCGCCACCCGTTGATCACGGCCGTCTTCACCACTTCCCAGGGTCGGGTTCCAGGAGCTGGGCAACGCTGACGGCCCTTGAGCTCAGCAGAGGCATCCACATCGTCTCCCAGACACACCTCCCACTGACTGGAATCCCAGACCTCGTTGCACATTCCGGACAACCACATCATCTCGCCGCCTCCGGAGTGGTTGGTCCAGGGAGCCCCGGCTCCCTTGTAAAATTGGCGGAGCGATTTGAGATTCCAGAAATTTCCCCTCTGGGGTTCCTGGTAATAGGACAAGCGATGAGGCAATCTGTTTTCCCTGTTGAGCTTGTTGTAGGCCCTGACCACGGTGGGAAACAGGATGCGGGTGGAGACGGTGGTCATGCCCACCTTTTGCAGATCAAGCCCATACAGGCGCAGAGCTTCAGCCAGCTTGGCCACCGGCTCATCCCTCCACCAGAAGGAAAAGGTAATTCCTTGAAGTTCGGGAACAGCCGCGTATCCGTCCATGGCCGATCCGGGCCGATTTTCCAAATCGGTGCTTTCCTCCCAGTCGGGGTAGACTTCTTTCATCAGTTTGATGGCCGCTTCGTTGAAAATTCCCGACTGCCTGGCATTGATCACCACGGGATGGTCGGGTACGGAACGATCCAACTGAATGGTCCTTCGATTGATTTCGCTTCCGTAAAGCCAAATCCGATTGGTTCCGGGTAGATTGTCCGGCCCTTCGGTCAGCCTGACCGCGACCCATTGCCCTTTGGGTACGTTTTGCACCCGAATGGCGTTGAGGATCGAATCTCTGAGCTTTTTCGAGGTGGCTTCTGGAGAGCTTTCCGCCACCACGGTGACCTGTACGCTCGGGTCCAGCAGGCCGACCTGCGGTCCGTACTTGGAGGCTGCGGGCCCGAACAGGTGGTAGTGAGTCTGAATCAGGCCAGGGATCACGGTTTTACCCCGTACGTCGATGAAACGAGTCGCGGGTCCAGCCAGCTTTCTCATCTCGGCATCGGTTCCCAGGGCCATGATTTTGTTCGCCTTGATGGCCATACTCTCAAAGATGTGCCCGGGAGTGTTGGGAACGATACTCCAGTCATCCATGGTGACAATTTTACCGTTGCTCAGGACCATGTCCGCATAGCCGTGCTGGGCAACCAAATTGGGGATCTGCTGGGAAAGTCCGAATCCGGGCATCAGAAGGCCCAGGACGAACAGGATCAGTAATCTCTTCATAACTATCCTCCTACTAGGGTTGATGGTACTTTTGTTGGGCTCACTTCTATCTCATTGAAGGCGATCCGTCAATTACTAGCCCGTATTTCCCACACCCAATCTGCTGCGGCTGCGGATACGGCTGCGTCTACTGCGTTGCAGCTCGGTCGGCCTCCTCAACGTACTCAGAGAGTACGTTTGCGGGGCCCTCCGTCGCGCGCCTTGTATCCACAGCCGTCTCCACCCGCCTCGCTACGATCAGGTGTGAGAAATGCGGGCTTGAGATCCGAAAAACCGGCGTTTGTTTCCGCTTGCGAGGTTGGGTGAGTTGTGTAGGGGCGCACGGCTGTGCGCCCCTACATACCACGATCAACATCAGGCGAGTTGTCGAGAATGGATTCGCGATCGGTTAGCGTCGTCCGCCGATCAGCCCGGAGCGCCACAAGAAGTAAAGCAAGGTGAGCAAGGTGCTGATGGCGGCGGCCACGTAGGTGAGAGCCGCTGCGTTGAGGACGCGATCCACGCCTTCCCGTTCCTGGGGTAGGATAATTCCATGCTCGACGACCAGGGCCTTGGCCCGGCGGGAAGCGTCAAATTCCACCGGCAGCGTGACGACCTGGAAAAGCAGTACCATCGAAAAAAGCACGGCGCCCACCAGGACCATATTGGTGGAGGCCATAAACAGGCCGATCAACATGACGATGTAGCCGATGCTGGAACCGATTTTGGCGGTCGGGACCAACATCGAGCGTACCCAAAGAGGACCGTAGTGCTTGGCGTGTTGAATGGCGTGACCCGCCTCGTGGGTGGCCACCCCGATGGCGGCAATCGACGAGGAGTCGTAAACACTCTCGGAGAGAGCCAGGGTCTTGTTGATGGGGTTGTAATGATCGGAGAGCTTGCCGGCAGTTCGCACGATCTTCACATCATCGATACTGGCCGTGCGAAGGAGTTCAGCTGCCGCCTCAGCCCCGGTGATTCCCCGTGAGGACCGAACCTTGGAATATTTCTTGAAGTTGCTCTTTACCCTCCAACTGGCCCACAGGGAGAGGGCCAATCCGGGAGCTATGAACATCAAGTAGATGGGATCAAAGATCATTTTGGACTCACTTTCTTGTTCCTACCATTTTATCATTCTTTCATGTATTTTCTAAGATCGAGAGGACTGAAAGTCAAGACTACAAGACTGCACGACTGCACGAACCAGGGAGGATCGGTCATGAAAGTGTTTAGGAAACCCAACGTTTTGTTTCTCTTGCTCATTTGTTTGCTGATCAGTTCCCTTCAAACGGGAACCAGCTCTGGCCAGCAGGGAACCAACGTTCTTGTTCTTCGAGGCGCAACCGTCATTGACGGCCTGGGGAATCCTCCTCTCAGAGATGCCGTCGTGGTCATTGAAGGAGATGAAATCACGTCCGTTTCCGGGGGCGGCTCCGATATCCCGGCTGGAGCCACCGTCCTGGACCTGACAGGCCGGTTCATTATTCCCGGGTTGATTGACTCTCATGTCCACTGGAGCAACTGGATGGGTGAGATTTACATCAACCACGGGGTGACCTCTCTTTTGGCCCAGGCCAATGTTTCCAAGGAGGAACGACTGGACTCTCAAACCAGCCTGAGCACTCCCCGGGTTTTTCATACCGGAGGTCGCCCTCGGCTGTCGCCTTCCATGAGCCGACAGGAGGTCCGGGAGGCCATTGAGGCCTATTTGAAGAACGAACCGGATGTTGCCTGGTTTCTGCAATTGAGAGAGAGCAATAAGGAAGTCTTTCGATGGGGTGCCGAGGAAGCTCATCGGGCAGGCTTGGCGGTCTTTAGCCATACCCAGGATGCTGCTGCGGCCATTGATGCAGGAATGGACGTGGCGGAGCACGTTTGGGGATTCTCATTCCCCATGATGACCGCTCAGGAGCTCGAGGATTTCAAGAAAGGCCGGTTTTTGCACTGGGCTTCCTACCTGGTACCGGGAAGGCAGTTGGATGAGGTGATCCGAGAGGCGGTCGCGCGGGAGGTTTATCTGAATCCAACCCTGGTTTACGAATGGGGTTCTTTGAGCCCCAAAGCCCTGGAACGCGAACAAGAGGGCTACCTTTTGCTCACCAACCCGGATCTCTCCTACTTTCCCGAGGACCTTGCCGGAATGCTGCTGCTCCGCCACCGCCAGATCAAGGGTTATTCTTCTCGCTATGAACACCTGCCCCTGGTAGCCCAGCTGTCCGATGGGGATCTGGAGACGTTCCAGGGTGCCAAGCGCAATGTGCAGCGATTGGTTCACCGCTATGTCGAACTTGGGGGCAAGATCATTGCCGGCACCGATGCGGCAGCCGTGGCCATCCCCGGTCTGGCCATGCATCACGAAATGGAGCTTTTGGTGGAAGCGGGTTTAACCCCCATGCAGGCTCTTCAGGCCGGTACTTCCTGGGCAGCCGACATGTTTGCCGGTTACCAGGGAGCCCGGGGAAACCAGAAGGTCGGTTCCATCCAGGCGGGTAATTTCGCCGACCTGTTGGTTCTCGAGGCCAATCCGTTGGAGGACATCGCCAACACCAAGAAGATCGAGCGTGTCATGAAAGGGGGGAAGTTCATCGAGTTTGGATACCATCCTGAATTTTTCACCTTCGAGAGTCCTCCCTTCGTCTCCATGTCGGTTCCGGAGCCGGAGATCAGTTCGATTTTCCCCCATAAGATTGTTGAAGGCACGGGCAGTTTTGAGATGGTGATTGAAGGCGCTGGTTTCGTGGGGAACTCAGTCGTCAAGGCGGACGGGATTTCCTTGAAGACGACCTTTGAGAGTCCACGGGAACTCAAGGCCGTCATCCCTGCCCATATGCTGGAAAGAGCAGAGCCGGATCGTTTTCGTTCTCCCGGCCCGGATCAGTACGTGGGGATCTTTGGAGATCGATCGCTTGCCATCACCGTCTTTAACCCGCCTCCTACCGGAGGTATGTCCGACGGTGTTTCACTGATCGTTCAGGCCAAGTGGCACGAGGAGTAGAGAGTTTGGGGACAGTCCCAAGAATTCTCCCAGAATTCGGGGACTGTCCCCAAACTCTCACTGACAGCTGACAACTGACAGCTGACACCAGAACTCCCGGCTCTTTCTGTCAGTTGTCAGCTTTTCTTTTTCTTCTTCTTCCCCTTCTTCCCCCGCAGTTCGGCCACTTCCTTTTTGAGTCGGGTGAGTGTCCGGACGAGTTCGGGGAGCTTGCGCAGCAAGACGGTGTTTCGTTTCCACAAAGCGGCCTCCATTTCCGGAGTACCTGAGATCACTTGTCCGGCTTCCACCGATCGGGCCACCCCGGTCTGTGCGGTGGCCACCACTCGATTTCCGATGGTGATGTGTCCCGCTGTTCCCACCTGACCCCCTAACATGACATGGTTTCCCACCCGGGTGCTTCCCGCCAGGCCCACCTGGCCGGCCAGAACGGTGTGCTGTCCAACCCGGGAACCATGTCCGATCTGCACCAGATTATCGATTTTCGTCCCCTTCTCAATCCTGGTCTCGCCAACCGTGGCCCGGTCGATGCAGCTGTTGGCACCCACCTCAACGTCATCTTCCAGAACCACGATGCCTGACTGGGCCATCTTGTAGTAACTGCCGTCTGTTTGGGGCGCAAATCCAAAGCCGTCTGCGCCTACCACAGCTCCGTTTTGAAGAATGACCCGGTTTCCGACTTTGCAGTACTCGCGAATAACGGAGTTGGAATGGGCGATCAGGTCGTCTCCGATCTCGGCATGGGGATAGATCGTGACGTTGGGGTAGAGGAGGGCATTCTTGCCCAGCTGCGCTCCCTCACCGATGACCACGTTAGCTCCGATGGAATAATCCCCCTCCATCACCACGTCGTCGGCAATGCTTGCGGTGGGATGGATTCCGGGAACGGGTTCAGGGGGCTGGTAAAACAATTCAATGGCTTGGGCAAAGGCCAGATAAGGATTCTCGGAAATCAAGGTCGGAGTGGAGGTGGCTGGACTATCAGCAGAAAGAATAATGGCTCCGGCACCCGTGGATTCAATCTTGGGTAAGTATTTGGGATTGGAAACGAAAGTCAGATCTTCTTTTTCCGCCTCTTCAATCCCCGCCACTCCGTTGATCTCAACGTCCGGGGAGCCCCGCAGTTCACAACCCAGGCTTTTGGCAATTTTTCCTAATTTCATGACCTTTTTTTTCCTGGAGGAAATACTTCAGGTCAGAATGATAACTTGATAGGGGAGGGGTTGGAAAGAATTGTGATCTTCGGAAGGCCCGCTCCCACACAAAAACATGGCTCAAGCGGCTCGATCGGCTCGCGCTGTCGGCAAGGTTAGTTCCGCGGTTTTCCTCAGCCGGATACTGGGGCTGGTGCGGGATCAGGTCTTCGCCAAGCTCTTTGGGGCCGGACTCTTTAATGACGCCTGGCTGGTAGCTTTCCGCATTCCCAACCTGTTGAGGGATCTGTTTGCGGAAGGCGCTCTCAGCGCTGCCTTTGTTCCCACCTTTACCGATTACCTTCACAAGAAGGGCCGAACCGAGGCCTGGGTTTTAGCCAACCTGGTTTTGAGCGCATTGCTGGTCCTCTTGGGGGGCTTCACGCTGGCTCTATCAATCTTCTCCGAATCCTTTGTGTATTTGCTGGCGGCCGGCTTCGCCGACGTTCCAGGAAAAGTCGAGATTACGGCCGATCTTTTGAAGATTCTCTCACCCTTTTTAATGTTGATTGCCCTGGCTTCCGTGGGCATGGCGATTCTGAACACCCTCAATCACTTTTTCATCCCCGCATTGGCTCCAGCGCTTTTCAATGTGGCCATGATTTCGGCAGGAATTTTTCTAGTCCCTCAGTTCGAGAAGTGGGGAATCCTGCCGATTCATGCCATGGGTGTGGGGGCGCTGGTGGGAGGTCTGCTCCAATATGGCCTGCAGCTGCCCCTCATGCGCCGACACGGCTATCGCTTCCGCTTTCGCATCGATCTGGGCCACGAGGGGGTGCGGAAGATCGCCCGCTTGATGGCTCCCGCTATCGTGGGGGTGAGCGCTGTTCAGATCAACGTTCTGGTCAATACCCAGATTGCTTCCTTTCTTCAGGACAATGGTCCGGTTTCCTGGTTGAGTTACGCTTTTCGGATCATCTATTTGCCCATCGGTCTGTTCGGAGTTGCGGTAGGGGTGGTCAATCTCCGGGACGTCTCACTCCTGGCCACTCAGGAAAAGTGGGAAGAACTCAAGGAGACGGTGGCCCATTCCATTAAGCTCATTTCCATCCTGGCCATTCCCTCAGCGGTGGGGTTGATGGTCCTGGCTGTGCCCATCGTCCGTGTGCTTTTCGAGAGAGGGGGGTTTACCTCAACGGACACTTCCTATACGGCGTATGCCGTCATTTGCTACTCCCTGGGACTGTTTGCATATAGTTGCATCAAGGTCTATGTGCCGACCTTCTATGCCTTAAACGATACCCGTACCCCGGTTCGAATCAGTATGATGGCCGTGGTGGGCAACCTTTCCTGCAATCTCATCCTGGTCTTTTTTATTCTTCCCGAGGAGTACGCCTACGCGGGACTGGCTTTTGGAACGGCCCTGTCCGTTACCTTGAGCAGCATCTGGCTGGGCAGAAGCCTCCAGCGCAAACTGGGATCCTTTCAAGACTACCGTGTCATTCCCACTTTATTGAAGGCGTTGGCTGCTTCAATCGTGATGGGAGCGGTGGTTTACTTTCTCAACCAGTTCTTTGAAGGATTTTGGATGGAAACGGATTTGTGGCGGGAACTGGTGGCCTTGACCAGCTGCATCCTGGTGGGGATCGCCGTCTACTTTGGATGCTGTCTGCTCTTGCGCATTGAGGAGATCCATCGTCTCTTTCGTCGCTTGAAGGGGTAGCCGGGACTATGCAGGATAGGGCATTTCGAAATTATCTGAATTATCTGCAGGTGGAAAGAGGGTTGGCCTCCAACACGGTGGAGGCTTACCGGAGGGATCTTGGCGAATTTCTTTCTTTCGTCCGTTCCCGGAAATGGACCCTGGAAAAAGTCAAAAAGCAGGAGCTGGCTGCGTATATCCAG
>JACZQQ010000003.1 GCA_022545645.1 Acidobacteriota bacterium
ACTCTGGCTCTCCACGGCGCCCTGTCTTAGCCCGGATTATGCATCATTCCGACTAGGCGGTGGAACCTCATCCTTCGAAACCGATGGTCTTGGCGGACTTTTCAAAACGGAGTCACGAGCTTGAGATCATCGACGCCCCCCACCTCCTCAGCCCTTCGGAGTGGCGTGCGATTCTTCGAGAGCTCCGGATCGTCAATCGCTGGCTCGGTGGATCAAGAGCAGCCTTGCAGGAAATCAAACCTTTGATTCAGGAAATCGCAGGGGAGAAAACCGACAAGCGCCCGGTGGAGATCGTTGACCTGGGCAGTGGTTCCGGGGACATCCCGGTGGCTTTGGTGACCTGGGCCAGAAGAGCGGGATATTCTCTCCGCGTGCTGGCCGTTGACGTGGACCCCACGGTCTGCAAAATCGCTCGCCGCCAAACTCTCCATTTTCCCGAGATCACCGTCCTTCAAGGTGATGTGAGCAGGCCCCCTTTGAGGGAGAAAGGCTGTGATCTCATTCTCTGTTCCGCTTTTTTGCATCATTTCACCGATTCGAAGATCGCCACCTTGCTCAGGTCCCTTCTCCTCACAACCCGAAAAGGCGTGGTCATCAGCGATCTGCATCGTCATCCCCTGGCTTACTGGGGTATTCGTCTGTTCACCTTTTTATTCTCGCGCTCAAAAGCGGTCCGAAATGACGGGCCTCTGTCGGTGCTGAAAGGCTTTCGCCGTCCCGAGGTTGAGGCGATTCTGGACGCTGCAGGTGTCGGGCGGGCCAGGGTCAAGTGGCGTTGGGCATTCCGGTATGTGGTTTTCATTTCAGCCAGGCCTTCTTGCCACCCCAACCTGGTAGGATGACGCAGTTCATGAAAAAACTGCTGATCGGTATCTCATCCCTGCTGGTCCTCTTCTTGGCCTACAGCCTTTGGAATTGGGACAGCTCCCCTCCCACTGTTCAATGGCGTGAGGCTCCCTCAGCGGTGGGAAAGGACAGCCAGATCAGCCTGGAGATCCAGGACGAGGGCAAGGGTCTTCAGTGGTTGGAGGTGGCCTGGGTCCGTTCCGGAGATCGTCACATCGTGGTGTCGGAAACCTATGAAGCCCCCTGGTCCTGGCAGCAAGGGATGACCCAACGTTCACTCGCTTTTTCGGCGGGTACCTCGTTTGCAGAAGGTTCGCTCTCTGAAGGAGAATTTTTACTGGAAGTCCGAGTTCGTGATCAGTCCGATCTTTGGTTCTGGGAGAACGAAATTTTCGAACAGCGTTCATTCAATCTGGACCTCACCGCGCCTAAGATTCAGACCCTTTCCGGCCAGCACTACATCCGCCAGGGAGGATCAGAAGCCATTCTCTATAAGGTCTCAGAAGACACGGTGGCTTCGGGAGTTCAGGTGGGAGAGCATGTTTTCAGGGGTTATCCCCTCCCCGAGCGAGGTCAGGGGACCCATGTCTGCCTGTTTGCCCTGGCCCACGACCAGGCTCCTGGCACTGCCATGTCATTGTGGGCGGAGGACGCGGCAGGCAATCGGAATCAGACCTCTTTCTGGAAAAGGGCCTTTCCGGTGAGTTTCCGCAAACGAAACATCCGGTTGTCGGATTCGATGATCAATGCCGTGGTGCCGGAAATTCTGGCCCACACGGACATGACCCTGGGGGAGAGTGTTCTTGAAACTTTTCTGGAGATCAACGGTCGTCTGCGGGAGATCAACCACCGACAGATCGAGGAGATTAGCCGCCAATCTGTGGGACATCTCCTGTGGAGTGGAGCTTTCCTGCAATTGAGTAATTCTCAAGTCGAATCTGCTTTTGCAGACCATCGCACTTACTATTACAAAAGCCAGAAGGTGGATCAGCAAACCCACCTGGGCTTTGATTTGGCCACCGTCGCTCATGGAGCGGTGGAATCCGCCAACGATGGAATTGTTGTCTTCGCCGACTATCTCGGAATTTACGGAAATACGGTTCTCGTCGATCACGGCCTGGGGCTTATTTCCCTATACGGCCATCTCAGTAGCATTGAGGTCCAGGAGGGACAGGGGATCACCAAAGGTGCCATTCTGGGCCGCACCGGACAAACCGGGCTGGCCGCTGGAGATCATCTCCATTTCAGCATGATATTGCAGGGGGTCCAGGTCAATCCCTTGGAGTGGTGGGATGAACGCTGGGTGGACCAGCACATTCTTGTCAAAGCGCAAGTGGCAACTGAAGAGGGAGAGGAGAGTCGTCGTGGGGCTGCGGATTTATTTGACCCTTCGTAAAAGGCTGTGTCGCTTACTCTGAGCCAGAAGATCCTGGTAGTGGTTAATCTCCTCTACGATTCGGCTTTGGGACTGGTTCAGCCGGCTGAGGTCCAACTCGATCTGTTCGAGTTCCGCCTGGAGGATGCGAATTCGCAATTCGATGGGGAGAGTGTCTTCCAAGGATAAGTGCTTGTGCTTCATGGCTTGTCGCTAGGAGCATAATATCCTTTGCGGTGGGTCACTTTCAACCCGGAGCGTTTCATGCGAACCTTTACTTCTCGGAATGATCCATCGCGACGGGGGTTGTTTGAGACATAACCGAGAGCGTACTGATTCTTAATTCCTCGGTTAATGCGTCTGAATGCCTCTCGGATCTTCTGTAAATCCACCTTGGAGTTAAAGAATAGGCCCCCTGTACCCTCGGCGAATTTCTTGAGTTTCCCGAAATCAGAATCAAATCTAGCGCTTCGCACCCCAATCCCATAGATCACGACGTCTTGCTCCTGGGCGACCTTGAGGGCTTCGTTGTCGCGAGTCATGCTCTGAGTATCGGCTCCATCAGACAAGATGACCAGCATCCTTCGACCTACCTCATGACGGAGCAGCTCATTTACAGACACCCAAATGGCGTCATAAAGCTTGGTGGAACCACCTGCTCTAATGCTTAGGATGGCATTTTCCAACACCGAATAGTCGTAGGTGAAGTCTTGGATCAGGCTGACCTCGCTGTCAAACTGGACGACTGCGGCAAGGTCCTTGTTTTTCCTGAGAGTCTGGCTCAGAAATTCGCTGGCGGCCTCCTGCAAGAACCCCAGCTTATCCTTGACACTTCCACTGGTGTCAATCAAAAGGACAACCGTCAGAGGCTGGGCGTCCTCACCCGTTTCATTGCTGAAAAACTGGACTTTTTGCCTGACCCCGTCCTCGATAATTTCAAAGTCTTCCTGCTTAAGATCAGTCACATATTTCTGTTGGCGGTCTCGAACAGTGCACAGAACGTTGACCACATCCACACTGGCTCGAATGACAGGTGTCTCCTCTTCCCAATCCTGGGCCCAGACGGACAAGACACAACATTGCAGGCCAATGAGAAGAACGAGGACAAACTTCATTGCTCATAGTTTACAACAATTACAAACTGAATAAACTCTCTGGCTAATGAACAGGTTCCCATCACGGGGCAGCGAAGGCGCCAGCAGGTCATCCGGACGGATGATTTCTTCACTGCGCTCAGATGAAGGCGGCGCGGCTGCAGTAGAGAATTTATGAATACTCCGGGCTAAGAACTATTCCACCACGACACATTTGTAAGTAGCCATATAGGTGTAGATGGCAGCCGTGATCAGGAGGAAAGGAAACAAGGGGACTTCCAGTCCCGTCATTCTCACAGCCAAATCGATCACGATGGCGGGCGTCAGACTGTACAGAGCAATGGTGAAGTACTGCTGGAAGGGCAGGCGAATAGCGGAGCGGGCAGTGGCCAGGAATCCGATGCTGGTCAGGATCAGGGCCCAGGCCCCCCCGACCAGAAGGGTGGAGAAAAATATCAGGGAGTAAGCACTTGGGAAATAGGCCCGTTTAACAAATCGGGTGACGTCCTCCACTTCTGGAAAAGGCCATTCACTCCATAGAAAGGTCAGGGTCTGACCCGGAATGGAAAGATAGAGTTTCTCTCGAGTAAACAGCATACTGGGCTCTTCCAGCTGTTGTGGATCCTCATACGTTCCGGTGGTATCAAAAACAAAAGTGATCAACTGCCTTCCCGGATATTTTTTGACAAGAGGCTGCTCAGATTCAACAAAGAGTTGTCCATCTCGGATTTGTAGCGGAGGGAAGTTTTCTTCAGCCCAGTTCGATATTTCAAACAATTCCGGCCCATGCCAGGCAAGACTCAGGGTCAGGATGGCAGCGACATGTACGGCCAGATAGAGAAGGTAAAGAAGTGTTTGGCGCAGCGGCTGTTCAAAGATGGTCCGGTAGAAGGAAAAATCCGTGACAGCGGAATAGGCCTGGCGATAGAAAAGCAAAAGGAAAAGCAATTCTTAATTTAATGCCTTTCAGTGTCTCGCTTCATAAATACGGTGACGTTTGTGGCGAGCGCGACGGCTTCGAGTTCGCGAAACGACGACGACGCGATGTCGTGTGCATCGCGGAGGAGGAGCGACAAAGAAATCGATGCCGTTCCGCCGCCACCCTTCGGGCTGATGGGGGTTGCGGGCAATATCTGTGTCCCTCGTCGTCGCCGATGTCCCTGCATCACCTCCTCCTCGCTCCTTGATCTCACCTCGCAAGCCCCATCAGCAAACGTCATCGTATTTATGAAGCGAGACACTTAGGGCCCAGCGTAATAGAGAAACCGATTACAGTTTTCACAGGTAATAATTCGTCGGTTGGTTCTTATTTCGGTGAAGAGTTGGGGGCGCAACTTCACATGACAGCCCTGGCAGGACTGATCCTTGGCCTCAGCCAGTGCCACGCCATTTCGAACAGAAGCGATTTTTCGGTACTGTTGGGTGAGTTCCTCAGGCATTTCTCCTTCCAGCTGACCCCGTTCTTTTTGCAGATCCACAATCTCGTTTTCGGCCTGAGCGGCAAAGCCTTCCAATTTGCTTTGCTTGCTTAAGATCTCATTTTCTTCCTTCTCGTATTCCGTTTGCGCCTCTTGAACGACCTTCTCTCGCTCCTCAATCGCCATCATTCCTTCAAGAATCTGATCCTCTTTGGCCTCGATTCCCCGCTCCCCACCTTCTATTTCATGGAGCATGGCCTGATACTCCTTGTTGGTCTTCACCTCCATCAGCTGTGTCTTATGCTTCGACAGTTGGTCCCGTAGACTAGCCACCTCCAACTCCAGTTCCCGCTGGCGAGCCTGGTCTTCCTCGATCATCCGCTCTTCCTCGACGAGAGATTGACGGCTCTCCTCAAGAGTTTGACGGTGGGCCTCAATTTCTTCCGGAATCCGTTGAGTACGCTCCTCAAGTTTCACGATCTTCAGATTCAGCTCCTGAAAACGAATCAACGTCCCTAACTTTGAATTCACTGTGGTTTGCTCCTGTCTTTTCTGCGCTCATGGGCCCAGTAGGACTCGAACCTACGACCGTCTGATTATGAGTCAGATGCTCTAACCAACTGAGCTATGGGCCCACAAAAACAGGCAAAAAAAAGGGGCGGTTCAACCGCCCCTTTTTTGCTTCATAATCCTTCCTTGCTCATATTCTCAAGGAAGGTCTTGAGTTTCCTCGTCCGTGAGGGGTGGCGCAACTTGCGAAGCGCCTTGGCTTCAATCTGCCGAATACGCTCCCGGGTGACAGAGAACCTTTGCCCAACCTCCTCCAAAGTGTGTTCGCTTCCATCGCCGATGCCAAATCGCATCCGAATGACCTGTTCTTCTCGATCGGTTAAGGTTTGTAATACCGCCGCAGTCTGATCCTTAAGATTGATGTTGATCACCGCTTCAGCGGGTGAAACCACTCCCTGGTCTTCGATAAAGTCACCCAAATGACTGTCTTCTTCCTCTCCGATGGGAGTCTCCAGCGAAATCGGCTCCTGAGCAATCTTGAGAATCTTGCGCACCTTGCTCACCGGGATATCCATCTTCTGAGCAATTTCCTCGGAAGTGGGTTCTCGACCATAATCCTGAACCAAAGCGCGTGAAGTCCGGATCAGCTTGTTGATGGTCTCGATCATATGCACGGGAATACGGATCGTCCGCGCTTGATCGGCGATGGCTCGCGTGATGGCCTGGCGAATCCACCAGGTCGCATAAGTGGAGAATTTGTAGCCTCTCTGATACTCAAACTTATCAACGGCCTTCATCAAGCCGATATTCCCCTCCTGGATCAGATCGAGAAACTGCAGTCCTCGGTTGGTGTACTTCTTGGCAATCGAGACCACCAATCGCAGGTTGGCTTCGACCAATTCCTTTTTTGCGATCTCTGCTTCCAGCTCGCCTTGCTTAATTGCCGCCAAGGTTCGTTTAAGGCCGGCAGGTGAGGCCAACACCTCGTCTTCGATTTCCTTCATCTCCTTGTCAATTGCCCGCAGGCGCAACTTCACTTTTTTGGCCTCATCGAGCTTCAGTGGAGATTCCTGCAACTTCTTGAGTTTCTTCGATTCCCTCTCAAGGGTGACGATACGGTCAACGGCCTGTTTAATGCCCTCTACCAGTTCCTGATGGACCTGGGAAACCAACTCCAGGTCACGGACAATACGGGCCATGGGAATACGATAACGAGCCAATTGAGACAGGAGTCTCTTGTATTTCTTGCTTTCTTTTTTGGACTTTGCCAGCTGCTTTCGGACCTTGGCGGCTTCCGCTTCCATTACAGTGATCTCATCGATACGCTTCAGTACGGACTTGCGCCGCTTCTCGAGGACCCCATCCGCTGATTCCTCATCACTCATTTGAACCAGGTGCTTGATGCTCAGCCCATTCTCTCTCAGCTTTTCGCCATATTTTGAGATCTCTCCGACTACCACCGGCGAACGGGATAACGCTTTGATGACAACCTTCTGGCCCTTTTCAATCCTCTTGGCGATCTCGACCTCGCCCTGTCGGGTCAAAAGAGGCACCGTGCCCATTTCTCTCAGATACATCCGGACAGGATCGTTGGTTTTCTCTAGGGTTTCAGTGACGGGATCAGGGTGATCGTCTGCGTCTGTGGACTTGGAGCGGGCTTTTCGTTTGACGGCCTCAAGCTGTTGCTCGGAATCAATGACTTCAATGCCTGCATCGCCAAAGAGATAGAAGATACTATCCAGGTCCTTTGACGAATTGATGTCATTGGGGAGGACATCGTTAACCTCGTCGTATAGAAGGTAGCCTTTTTCCTTCCCGAGGTTAATTAATTCTTTTACGCCATCATACTTTTCTTCGATACGCTCGAATCTGTCCTCAATCGACAAGCCTCACCGACCTCCAAGTCGCCTCTGGGTAAAACACTTGAGTGTAACCATGTTATTATACAAAATCAAGGAACCTGTAGTCTCCTTCGGAAGTCCTGCTCCCTAAAAAAAGAATCGATACGAGCACACCAACGCGAAAAGTTTTCACAAGGACGGCTATTTTGACAGGGTCTTGAACTTGCCGTTATAATCACGGGTTTCATAAAGGAGACACGAGTCCTTGTACGCAATAATCGAAGCGGGCGGAAAGCAGTATCGAGTGAGCGAAGGCGATCTGATTGACGTGGAGCGCCGGAGTGGAGAGGTCGGGCAGGCAATCGACTTCCAGGAAGTGCTCCTGATCGGAGACCAGGAAACCATCCATGTCGGCAAACCGGTCTTAGCGGGAGCTCGCGTGGTGGGAACCATTGCTGAGCAGGGTAAAAAAGCGAAGATTATCGTTTTCAAGTTCAAGAGGCGCAAAAAATATAGAAAAAAACAAGGCCATCGACAGCTGTTCACTCGAGTCCGAATCGATCAAATCGAACTTGATGGGCAAAAGCCGAAAGCCGAGAAGACCCAACAGGCGATAACGAAGGCAAAAGAAGTGACAGGGGCAGTCGCGAAGGCTCCTGCCAAAACGGTAAAGAAGAAAGCTGCCAAGAAAACTCCTGCAAAGGCGAAGGACAAGGCAGTAAAAACCTCGGCGAAAACCTCCAAGAAGGCAGCTCCCAAGGCGGCCACGAAGAAGAAGACCAAGAGTGTTAAAAAGACTGCTAAAAAGAGCACCAAGAAGACGGTCACCAAGAAGAACAAGGAGTAACGACTATGGCACACAAGAAGGGGCTTGGGAGTTCCAAGAACGGTCGTGACAGCAAGTCCAAACGGCTGGGGGTCAAGCGATTCGATGGCCAGGTCGTTACCGGTGGATCGATTCTGGTCCGGCAACGCGGTACCCCGATTAAGCCGGGATCAAACGTGGGCCGGGGAAGGGACGATACTCTCTTCGCAAAGATCGATGGGACCGTCAAGTTTCAAAATCGAGGCCACAAAGGCCGGTTCGTCCACATCATAGCTGCAAATTAGCGAACAAACGAACAGTCGAGCAATGGGTCACTTCGTTCGCTAAACTCGCCCTTTATGTTCGTTGATCGTGCCAAAATCCATGTTAAAGCAGGGGATGGCGGCAATGGATGCTTAGCCTTTCGAAGGGAGAAATATGTCCCCCGGGGAGGCCCCAGTGGCGGGGATGGGGGCAACGGAGGCAACCTTTACTTTCGCAGCACTGCTCACCTCAATACACTCATCCGTTTTAAGTATCAACAACACTTCAAGGCCGGCAGAGGCGGACATGGGTCGGGTAAAAACCGCCATGGGAAAGATGGGGAAGATTTGGTCATTGAGGTCCCCGTTGGAACTCAAGTCTACAACGAAGCTAACGGCGAGCTTCTTTTTGATCTGGATGAGGAGGGCCATGTGGAATGTGGGGCGAGCGGAGGTCGCGGAGGACGAGGCAACGCCGCTTTTGCAACCTCGACCAATCAAGCCCCCAGGAAGTTTGAAGACGGCCAACCCGGAGAAGAAGCCACCCTTCTGTTGGAGCTGAAGGTTTTGGCCGACGTTGGAATCGTCGGCTACCCCAATGCCGGCAAGTCCACACTCATTTCAGTGATCTCAGCAGCTAAACCCAAAATTGCAGACTATCCATTCACGACTCTGACCCCAAACCTGGGGGTAGTGACCTACGGGGACTATTCGAGTTTCGTGGTGGCGGATATCCCGGGACTCATTGAAGGTGCACACCAAGGCAGCGGGTTGGGATTCCAATTCCTGCGCCACGTTGAACGAACCCGGCTCCTGATTCACCTGGTTGACGTCAGCGACAGTGGTGAAAGCGATCCCGTCCATTCCGTTGAAACCATCATTGAGGAAATGGCACTCTACGATACCGGTTTGGGAAAAAAGCCTGAAATCATCACAGCATCCAAGATTGATGTGGCTGATTCCGATAAACTCGAGAGGTTACGCTCATATTGTCAGAAGAAAGCACTCCCCTTTCAGAGCATCTCCGCCATCTCGGGAGAAGGGATTCCAGAATTGAAGAATGCGATTGTGAAACATCTGGAGGTCGAAAAAAATTGAAGATCGGTATCCTGGGTGGGACCTTTGATCCGATGCACCGTGGACACACCTATCTGGCACGCGCTGTTTCAACGATTCTCGATTTGGATCGGGTCCTGTTCATGGTTTCTTACTTGCCTCCCCACAAAGGGAAGCTGAAAATCTCCAGCCCCTTCCATCGCTATTCTATGGTGGCGATGGATCTGCTTGAGGAGGAAAATCTTTACCCTTCACAGTGGGAATTGGATCGAAGAAAGCCATCCTACACCATCGAAACGCTTCAATACTTCACCTCTCACCATCCCCGACACCAGTATTGTTTCATAGCGGGAAGTGATTCCCTTAAGGAAATTCATTTATGGAAAGATTATGCTACACTCTTGAAAGAACATTGCTTTGTATTCGTCCAGCGACCGGGAGCTCAGGTCAACCTCGAGGAGCTGAAGGGATTAGGTTCTCTGAGGCAGAGGATTCACATCGTTTGCAAACAGGACCAACCGATTATCCGTTCTGGCCAATCCCTTCTGATGACTCTGGACGCTCCGGATATCAGCGCAAGTTCGCTGCGGAAACTCATTGCATCAGGAAAACGCCCCTCATCGAAACTGATCTCTCCTTCTGTACTTCAATACGTCAAAAAGCATCGACTCTATGAAGCAAACCAAGACCCTTCTAAAGAAGGTCTGTGAGGCCATTGAAAGTAAACAGGGCGACGAGGTCACCATCCTGGATGTCTCACAGATTTCCAGCTTCACCGACTTCTTTGTGATTTGTCACGGCCACAACAGCAGGCAAAATCAAGCCATCTGTGACGAGATCCTGGAAAGGTTAAAAAAGGAACAGCATCGGTCCCCTACCCACGTTGAGGGTTATCAACATGCGGACTGGATTTTGATGGACTATCTCGATTTTGTGGTGCATATTTTTTCCCCTCGAACTCGGCAGTCTTATAGCCTGGAAAAGCTTTGGGGCGACGGAGTTAAGGTCAAGCCAAAAGCGCTGACCGCCTGACCAGCTGACATCCGTCAGCTGGAAATCCAAAATTCAAAATCCCCAACAAACTCCAAATCCCAAATTCCAAACCTGACCTGGAACCTGGAACTTGGAACCTGGAACGCGCCCGAAGGGTGCTCTGGTTTCCCTTTTTGGGTTGCTGCCAAGTCAAAATTTTTATATAAGGGTAGATCTTTTTCCGGTGAAATTAAGATTTTTATGGATTGGCAAGACAAAGGATCCATTGCTCCTCAAGGTGGAGGACAAATATCTGAAACGGATTGAACAGCACCTTCCAGTCCAGAAAACAGTGGTCCGTGACTTCAAGAAGAGCGATCCCCATCAGCAGGAGGCTCAATTGGAGCGAGAGGCACAGCACATTGAAAGGCACCTGTCCCGGAAGACCTACCTGGCGGTTCTGGATAGCATGGGAGAGGAGTTGACCAGTCCACAATTGGCCTCTTCTCTGGCCGATCTTATGAATCGGGGAGTTTCCGAGGTAACTTTTTTGGTGGGAAGCCACCTGGGCATTCCCCAACGGATTAAGAAAGTGGCAAATCTAAAGTTGTCTTTGACGAAGTTGACGCTCCCTCATGAACTCGCTCGAGTCGTTTTGCTCGAACAGATCTACCGGGCAGTAACCATAATCAAAGGCTTGCCTTACCATAAATGACGGAGGTTTCTGATGCGAGCCAAAGACAAGAAGCATTTTAGGCAAAAGCTCCTGGAAAAAAGAGCAGAACTCATTAGCGTGGTTCAGAAGACAGAAGATTACGGCCGCCAGGTCAACTCCGAGGCTGAAGGCATGGATCTCGCCGACAAAGCTTCCAGCTCCTACACCAAGGAATTCATGTTTAGCAAAAGTGATGGGGACCGGCAACTACTTCAGGAAGTGGTGGATGCCCTAGGTCGGCTCGATGAAGGGGACTTCGGCAAGTGCATGAATTGCGGGGAGGAGGTCGAACGAAAACGGCTGGAGGCCGTACCCTGGTCGCCTTTTTGTCTGAGCTGTCAGGCAAAGGCTGAAGCCAATCGGTAAGGGGAAGCGGGCCTTGCGCGCGGTCCAGGTTTCAGGTTCCAAGTTCCAGGCTGAGAAGCTGACTCCTAGATTCTTTCTGTCTCCTCACTTGATCTTTCCCTAATCCCAGTATCCTGCTGTCTGTATCCTGCTGTCTGTTCCCATTCGTAGATTTCCTGGGTAAGACGTTATAGCCCGTGTGAGCTTCAAGACCGCGCTCAGGCAACTCTCCCAAGCACTTTTCTTCCCTCAAGCCTGTGTCCTTTGCCATGAGTGGGTGCTCAATCCTGATTGGAGCCCACTGTGTCGAAGCTGTTTTCTTTCCTTGGAACCTCTGGAGCAGCGTATGTGCTACTGCTGTGGGATTCCACTACCAGGGAATGTGCTGGCAATCCATGGAACCTGCTCACAATGCCGAACCCTCGGCAAACCCTTTGATTTCGCCCGTGCCTATGGAAACTACCGGGGCGAGCTGCGTTCCCTGATCATAAAGTTTAAATTCGGGCATCATCAGAGATTGAGCCATCCGTTGGCGGCACTTCTTCAGCACTGCTATGAAAGAAGCGGGTTGGATCTGGAACCGGACTGGATCGTACCCGTTCCACCGCACGTTCGAAGAAGAAGAGAAAGGGGTTTCGACCAGACTCTGATCCTCAGTCGGGCTTTGTCCCAGAGACTGAAAATTCCCGTCTTTAAAGATCTTTATCGGGTCAAGCCCACGGTCCCCCAGTCCGGCCTCAATCTTCAAGAGCGGCGAAAGAACCTCGGTCATGCCTTCAGGCTCTCTCAGGCCGACCGACTCTCAGACCAGACCCTTGTATTGGTCGATGACGTCATGACCACAGGGACCACAATCTCAGAAATCTGCAGGCTTATCAGACTGGAGACCCGCATCCGCACCATCTTGGTACTGACGGTAGCACGAGTACCCTTATGGTCCGCTCAGGTCTAGCCGCACTGGCCGTCCACCTTCCGCTGGAGAAGCCCTTGTGTGCTATAAGATGGGGCATGGATCTCTTTACGCAATTATCCCTAGTCGTTATGGCACTGTTCCTGGTCTTTTTAAATGGCTTCTTTGTGGCTTCCGAATTTTCGATCGTCAAAGTAAGAGGGAGCCGGATAGAAGAGTTAGTCCGGCAAGGGAACAAGCGTGCTCGAAAGGCGCGCCCCCTGGTGCAAAGCATGGATGAATATCTCTCCGCCACCCAACTGGGAATTACTATCGCCAGTCTGGCTCTGGGTTGGGTTGGCGAGCCTGCATTTGCCTCTCTGTTTGAGCCTGTTTTGCTGAGTATGGGAGCCCTGACGCCGGTGGTAACCCACAGTCTGGCTTCGGTATCGGCCTTTTTACTCATCACCTTTTTGCACATCGTCCTGGGAGAACTGGCCCCCAAGTCACTCTCCATTCAACGAGCCGAGAGTGTCATCCTATGGATCAGCGTACCGTTATCCTGGTTCTACAGGATGTCCTATCCTTTCATCTGGGCCCTCAATGGAACGGCCAACGCCTTCTTGCGACTTTTAGGTGTTCCTCCTACATCGGAACCCGAGGTGGCCCATTCTGAGGAGGAGCTGCGCCTGATTCTGGCCCATTCACACGCCCAAGGCATTCTGGATCGTGACGAAAAGAGAATGTTGGAGCGAGTCTTTGACTTCGCTGATCGTTCCGTGCGACAGGTGATGGTCCCTTCCACCGAGATCGTTTTCCTCGACTTGCAGAAGAGTCTCGAAGAAAATCTGGAGATTGCTCGAAAAGACCGACACACTCGCTATCTGCTCTGTGACAAGACCCTCGACCGAGTCGTGGGAATTGTCCATATCAAGGACCTCTTTTGGCAATACCGGCAACTCAAGGAGAGATTCAATCTGACCTTGATCAAAAGGCCTGTTCAGTTCGTGCCCGAGAGCAAATACATCAAGACCTTGCTGACGGAATTCCGGCACACTCGAACCCATTTAGCTGTGGTCGTCGATGAATACGGAGCTACCATCGGGATTGTTACTCTGGAAGACATCCTGGAACAACTGGTGGGTGAGATTCAAGATGAGTTCGACATCGATACCCCTCCACCCATGATCCAGGAGACCGGAGAAAACCAGTACATGATTCAAGGGCGTGCTCTTCTGGTGGAAGTCACAAACGAGCTCAAGATCACCATCGGGGATAAGGAAAACGACACCATGGGCGGACATATCATGATGTTGTTGGGACGTACAGCCCAAGTCGGTGACGAGCTAACGGTGGCCGGTGAATACCGGGTTCACGTGGTAGGAATGAAAGGGCTTCAGATCACGGACCTGGTCTTTGAAAAGTTGAGTACCGACTAGTACTCATGCAGCAGATCGTCGAGTGTGTGATGAACGTCAGCGAGGGTCGGGACACCCTCAAGCTCGAAACCATCGCCCAAAAGATCGAGGCGGTCCCAAGCGCATTTTTACTCGATCACTCAGCCGACCCTGATCACCACCGCACCGTCTTTTCCTTCATCGGCACCCCTGCCTCGATTTTCGCTGCAAGCTTTGCGGCGGTGAAAAAGGCAGTCCAACTGGTCGATATGAGGGAGCATCAGGGAGTCCATCCGCGCATCGGTGCAGTCGACGTCGTTCCCTTTGTACCGGTTCAGAACGTTTCCATGAAAGAGTGTGTGGCAGTGGCTCACCGGCTGGGAAAGAAAATATCCCAGACATTGCAGATTCCGGTTTATTTTTACGCAGAAGCGGCTTTACGCCCCGATCGTGAGCACCTTTCTGTGATCCGCAAGGATCAATTTGAAGGACTCGACGAGCAGATCAAGTCAGATCCCAGAAGAAAACCTGATTTGGGGCCCTGCTGTTTACACCCCACTGCGGGTGCCACCGTTATTGGGGCACGTCAACCCCTTATCGCTTTCAATATCTACTTGAATACCTCGGATGTGGGCCAGGCCCGGAAAATTGCGGGTTTGATCCGTGAAAGTGGGGGTGGCCTTGCTGGCGTGAAAGCGCTTGGATTATACATCGAGCGCAAGGGTCTTGCCCAGGTCTCGATGAATGTGACCCACTACCGTAAGACCTCTTTACTGAAGATCTTCAAGAAAGTGCAGAAAGAGGCTCGCCGGCTCCAAACAGAACCAGTCTGGAGTGAAATCATCGGTCTGGTTCCCCAGGATGCGATCAACCCACGAACGATCAGAACACTGCACCTGGAAAATTTTCATCCAGGCCAGATCTTGGAAAACAGAATTGCGGAAGTGATGAATAATGCAAGTCGTCTTGGTGGAACCTGAAATCCCCCCCAATACAGGAAACGTGGCCCGTCTCTGTGCGGCGACACAACTCCCACTGCACTTGGTGGGAAAACTGGGTTTTCAAATTACCGATCGCCACCTCAAGCGAGCCGGCCTGGACTATTGGGAATGGGTGCAGATCCACCGCCATGAGTCGGTACAGGAGTTCTTCGAAGGGATCCCTGCCGATCGACTGTTTTTCTTCTCAAAGCGAGCAGAAGAGACCTATGTCAACGCCGCTTTTCGGAAAGATGATTTCCTTGTGTTTGGCTGCGAAACCAAGGGCCTTCCCCAGTGGATTTTTGAACGATATTCAGACCGCATCTGGAGAATACCTATCTTCCACCCGCAGGTTCGCAGTTTGAACCTGGCCGGAGCGGTGTCCATTGTTGTCTATGAAGCCTTGCGCCAGATAGGGAAATTAGCCTAGTGAATGTGGGGAATGAGTAGTCTGTCCCCAAATCGCCCCCAATGCCCAGTATCAAACACCCCGGGTCTCGGAACCCCACAGGATTTTATGCAGCTGGATCTGCAATCGAACGGAAAGGCCATCTTCCAAAACCCACTCGGCCAGCTCGCGAGGATGAATCTGACCCCAGACTGGAGCAAACAGAATCGTGTGCTTTCCGACAAGGTCCAGCTCTCCCATTTTTTCCTTGGCCCAGTCGTAGTCTCGACGGGATCCCAGCACGAATTTGATCTCGTCCTGGGGCTTGAGATGGGGTATATTGTCCCAACAGTTCTTCTCCATCATTCCACTGTCCGGGCACTTGATGTCGTAGATCAGGATGGCTCGAGGATCCACCGGGCGTACGTCGATGCTTCCTCCCGTTTCAATCAGGACTGTTTTTCCATCGTCGAGGAAATGCTTGATCAGCGGATGGACCGAGGGCTGAAGAAGAGGCTCCCCCCCCGTAATCTCCACCAGATCGGTAGGAAGACTCCCAACTTTGCTCACAACATCTTCCAAGGACATCTTCTGGCCCTCGTGGAAAGCGTACTCGGTGTCACAATAGGTACACCTCAAATTGCAGTAGGCCAATCGAACAAAGGCGCAGGGCCTCCCCGTATAGCTGGATTCACCCTGGATGCTAAAGAAGATCTCATTGACGACCAGAGAGTCGTTCATGTCTGTGAGCCCGGATTATGCATAAATTCTCTACTGCATCGCCGAAATCGCTCGGCCTGACTGTGCGACCCGCAAAGCGGGTGCCCACTCCGTCGGCCTCCTCAGCGTACCATACAGTACGCTTGCGGGGGCCTCGGTCACGCGTGGCGCAACGCACTCAGGTCCGGCGCTTTCGCCGCTTCGTGACGAGAACCTATGCATAATTCGGACTAGGCTATTATAATCGAGTACCTGGTGAGAAAGGGTTTTCACATGTGTTAAAATCGGTGCAATCCAAGCTTGACACAGGTGGATGGAGGTTTCAACAAAAATGGGAGTTTCACGAAGCCAAAGAGGGTTCAAGCTATTCGTTATCTTCTTCAGCATGAGCCTGTGGCTCAATGCCGGGGTTCGGCGGGAAATCGAGAACTGGTACGTCCACAACTACGAGAACAAAGCCCTGTTTTTGAAGATCCCGATTCGGGGCAGGCGACAAATTGTCCATGTCTCAGAAACCCGACCCACTCTCGATCCCGGGTCTGCCGCTTCTCCCCTGCTTTTCAAGGTCGGAGACCAGGTACGCATTACAGATGTGAACTTCAGAAATGATTCCGTTCGCTTCAAGATCGCTTCTCTAGAGACTAATGGCCAAGGAGAAATTGCATTCCAGTTTCCCCGGCAACTCGAACAGGATTTTCCCCAGCGAGGGAACTTCGATGTGGCCTTAGAGGCTACGCTGACCGAAGGCCTTTCCTATACCGACATTGACTCCGCAAAAGAGGAATTTATCACAAGCCAATTCGACCAATTCGTTCAGCAACTGGCTCGCTCTAACAACACCTCCGATGACTTCGTGATGAAGACTCTTGGTGAAAAAATCCCCGCCTATCGATTGGCAACAAGCAAACTTGAAGAAGTCGAGCAGATACTCCTTGAGGAAACTGAAGCTCGACAACAAATTCAATCAGACCTGGCTCCCTTGAGGGCGGAACTGGATCAAACAAGAACCCAGCTCAGCACACTACGATCCGAGCGAGACGGCTTTGAAACGAAGGTCAAGTCTGCTGAGCGACAAACGGATGAGTTTAGGAAAAGCACCCGAGAATACGAACAGCAGATCGAATCACTGGTCAAAAATTTGAACTTGAAGACCTCTTCGGCAACCAGTCTCAGTGCTCAGGTCAAAATCTTGAACGAATCGATCACCACATTTCAACAGGAACGAATCCGTCGAGCCCGGGAACTCCAGGACGCCACTACCCAACTGGCCGAGCATCAGGAGAAAAGCCAGACACTGTCGAAGGAGCTGCAAAAGACTCAAAAAGATAGGGACAAGGTGTGGCAGGACCTTCGTCTTTTGACCTCAAATCGAAAGAGCCTGGAAGCGCGCTACCTGGCCATTAAGCGGGAAAACGAAAAGTTTCAGGATACTTCTCTGCTGGCCAACTCGTTGTATCTAAAGAGAAGGGTGGAACGTCGAGAAGAAGGTGTATTTCAACTTGCTGATCTCTACTTATTGAGTCAACTGATTGCGACCCTCGAGATTCAGGTTCCTCCCTATGCCGGGACCGTCCATCCCGTGCGTTTTGAAGTGAAGTCGCCAGAAATCGTGAAATTCACTGAGGAAGAAAGAAAAATTTACGAGGTCTTGGGAGAAACACTGAAGATCCAGACCAGTTGGCAAACCCGTTCGGACAACTTGAAGATCGTTTTATTGGACAAGGAACCGCTTCAAACGGTCGGCCCCAGAGAGAAGATAGAATGGCAATGGATGTTTCAGGGAGACATCTCCCAGCCTGAACAAGTCTCCCTCGTCACACACCTGATCAGTCCCGATGGGACGGAAATTTTTCTCGGTTCTCAGGACTTTACGGTGAGTCCCGGGCAGATGTTTGCTCGTTTGCGGCATTCTTTTTCACTGATTTCACTACTGGCCGGAGTTGTGCTGGCGCTGGCTGCTTTGGGGCTTGTGTTTACTTTCCGGAGAAATCCTCAGCCCCCCGAAGGTGAAGAGGCTCCGGATCCAGTCGTTCAAAAGAGGCTCTAGCGGGTGTTCAGGAAGGTCAAGATCGAGGCCGCACAAGCCTTTCGACCGCAGGCGTAGTTCGGATCGAAGGGCGCGGAGAACGAAGAGCTTGGCCTTCCTGGGCACCCGCCACTTTTCGCCCTGCGATGGTATGATGAAGGCCGGTCATGTGTCCACGAGACTCCGCAGCCAGAAAGAAAGCCAAGGAAGAACATCGGATCGGAGAGATCCTCCGGGGTTTGGACGAGGAATATGCTGATGCCGAATGCGCTCTTCATCACGACAGTCCTTTTCAGCTTCTGGTTGCCACTATCCTCTCCGCCCAGTGCACGGATGTGCGCGTGAATATGGTCACGCCCCATCTGTTTCAGCGCTATGGGACACCCCGCGAAATGGCCCGGGCGGATGAGCAAGAGTTGCAGGAGATCATACGAAGCACGGGATTCTTTCGAAACAAGGCCAAGAATCTGATAGGGGCATCCCGAAGGATCGTTGAGACGTTCGAAGAAAGAGTTCCTGAGAGCATGGAGGAACTCTTGCAACTGCCCGGTGTAGCCCGTAAGACGGCCAATGTTGTGCTGGGTACGGCTTTTGGAATCAGTACCGGTGTGGTTGTGGATACCCATGTGAAGCGTCTGAGCTATCGCCTGGGAATGACCACCCACACAGATCCCAACAAGGTCGAGCAGGATCTCATGGGTCAGATCCCACGTGATCGTTGGATCGGGTTTTCCCATCAACTGATTCACCATGGTCGACGAGTCTGCAACAGCCGTAAGCCAAAGTGTCATGCATGCGTCCTAGCCGATGTTTGTCCCTATGGTCAACAAAATGGTCCACACTAAGTGAATGCCGGTAACTCTTAAATATTCGAAGATATTCTTCAGCCTCGCTTTGGTTCTCATCCTCTATCTTTTTTACAGGATGATTGAACCCTTCCTCATCAGCGTGATTCTATCCCTGACACTGGTTTCACTCTTCTATGCCAACTATTTGGAACTGAACCGAAAGCTGAAGAATCGTCCAAATCTGAGTTCTGCCCTGATGGTTCTCATCGTCACGACCTTGATCATCATTCCCTTTTTCGTCTTTTTTATCGCCCTCCTCAACGAGTTCGCTTTTGCTTATGAGAGTTTCCAGGTCCAGTTGGCAAGCGGAGAGTTCGAGCAGAATTTCTACTTTCCGGAAAGTCCCTTCTTGCGGGAGGTAAGCGAGCAATTCAGCCAGTTCCTGGGCGTCGAGGGTTTGAACCTGACCCTGCTGATTTCATCGCTGTTGAATCGCGTGGCCCAGTATCTGACCGAGCATTATGCATCGATTCTGGGGGGAATCGGAGTATTCTTCTTGAAATTCTCTATCATGATCTTCAGCATGTTCTTTTTCTTCCGCGATGGCGAAGCCCTGGTAAGGGAACTCAAAAAATTGATTCCTCTGGCTCCCGAGCATGAAGATTTGGTGCTCAAGAAGCTCAAGGAGGTTACCTTCGCCACGTTTTTTGGGATCTTTGCCACTGGAATCTGTCAGGGCATCGTCGCCGGTTTGATCTTCTTTTTTTTGGGAATCAGTAATTCAATTCTGTGGGGAACGGCTACGGCCATCTTTTCTGTCGTTCCTGTACTGGGAACGGCTACCGTATGGATTCCCATGAGTCTTTATCTGGTCTCCAGTGGAGCGGTGATGAAGGGCGCCATTCTGTTCGTCCTGGGAGTGACGGTCATCGGACTGCTGGACAACTTAATTCGTCCACTCATCATTGAAGGAACATCCCAGGGAATGCATCTGCTCCTCGTTGTCTTCTCTCTGGCAGGAGGCCTGATTCTGTTTGGTCCGTCCGGGCTGGTACTGGGTCCCCTGGTGGCAGCACTGTTTGTCACCTTTCTGGAGATCTATAAAATCGAGTTCGAAGAACAACTGGCTACGGGCGCTCATCCCTCGGTAGGGATCAGAGAGGAAGAAAGAAAACCCACCCCTATACTGTAATGGCATTTGTCCCAAGAGCTTTGACTATTGCCGGGTCTGACAGCGGCGGTTGTGCCGGCATTCAGGCTGATCTGAAGACCTTTGGCGCGCTGGAGGTGCACGGCATGAGTGTCATCACTTCCGTGACCGCCCAGGACACCAGACGTGTCCACACGAGCTCCGACCTGCCCCTTGAAACCATCGAACGCCAGATCGAAGCGGTTATCGAGGACATTGGAGTCGATGCCGTCAAGACGGGGATGCTTCCCTCCGCTGAGATCATTGACGTGGTCAGCGAAAAAGTGAAGCAGTTTCAGATCGAACGTCTGGTTGTGGACCCTGTAATGGTGAGTACCGGAGGAGATCCACTGATGGGTCAGGAGGCAGTGAAAGTGATGAAAAGCAAGCTGTTTCCCCAGGCATTGGTAGTGACCCCCAACCTGCAGGAGGCGGAATTCCTGACCGGGCACAAGATCACGAAAGAGAAGGAATTGAAAGAGGCACTTGAGGAAATCTTTGAATTGGGGCCCACTTCAGTCATTGTCAAAGGGGGCCACAGTACAGATCTGAACCAATCTACCGATCATTTTTTTGACGGTGAGACATTCAGGTTGTTTTCCGAACCTCGCATTGAAACAAAGAACACCCACGGCAGTGGATGTACGTTCGCCGCCGCTATCACCGCTTACCTGGCCCGCGGCCTGGATCTCATGGAATCCATCGCCAGCGCAAAAAAATACACCACGGAAGCCATCCGTCATTCCTTTCCGCTGGGCCAGGGTCACGGGCCGCTGGGCCATTTTTGGAAATACTGGCAAAGTGAGCAGTGAACTCTCTCTTTGACCTGTGGTGAGACTTTTTTCCCGCACCCATTTGTGATAATCTAATAGAACCAAGTACTGATTTACTCATATTCTAAGTGTTTGGAAGGAGATCAGTTATGGCTTCTAAGGGAGACAAGTTTGTTTACTTTCTGGTAGGGGGATTTGTGGGTGCATCGGTCGCCTTACTGCTTGCTCCCAAAACCGGGGAGCAAACCCGGGAGTTCCTGGAAAAGAAGTACAGGGTAGGAACTGAGGGGTTAACGGAGAAGTTTCGAGAGGGTCAAGAGTTTGTCACTGACAAATCGCTTGCCATGACCGATCAGGTCAACGAAAGGATCAATCAGGGAAAGGACCTTTTGCAGCAACATAAAGAGCAAGCCTCTGCGGCCATTGCGGCGGGAAAAGAAGCCTATGCCAGGGAGAGAACCGCACTGGACGACGTGGGCAACGGGAAGAAAAGTAAGAAGAAATCAGTTTCTTAATGAGAGTTCGGGGACAGGCCCCGAACTCTCCGTATGAAGGGAATGACCTGTGAGTCTTGAAACGCTTCTATTGGTCTTCGTCGGTATCAGTGCAGTAGCCTTTATGCTCCAGTGCCTTTCTATGTGGAAGGCTGCCCGATCCATCGCCAAAACTGTGGAGCGACTGGAACAGGAAACGAAGGAGTTGCGAGGGGATGCTCACGAACTAATGGAGAGAGCCCAGGGCATTGTGGAAAGCATGGCACCTCTGGGTCGGATCGCCGAGAACTTAAAGGCCAATATGGATCTTATCTCTGAGATGGTGAAGGAACGAGTCCAGGATCTGGACGAGTTTGTCCAAGAAATGACCGAGATGGGTCGAGAACAAGCTTCCAAGGTCAACCATGTGGTCACGGACACCGTTGAAAAGTTTGAGCAGACCACTGAGATGATTCACCAGGATGTTCTCAAACCGGCCCTTGAAATTTCTTCATTTTTAAAGGGAATCAAAGCAGGGCTGTATTATCTCTTCAACAAAAAGACTCCTCCACCGCCAAGCAAGAGCCATCCAGAAGAGGAGCTGTTTCTATAACGCGCTTCGCGCGCTTTCCAGGTTCCAGAAACCACGGATCACCCGAATTTTCGCGGTTCTGTCAGGCGGTCAGGGGTCAAATTGTCAGCACTCAGTCCTCAGTCCTTTCTTCCAGGTGGTCAGATTGTCTCCTTCTTCTAATTTCCTCCCCAGCGCAGTAGGACACTGCCCCAGGTAAAGCCCGCTCCAAAGCTGGCCAACAGCAAGAGATCTCCCTTTTTGATACGTCCCTGCTGATGGGCCTCGGTCAAGCCAATGGGGATAGTAGCCGCCGTCGTATTCGCGTATCGGTCAATGTTGATGACCACCCGTTCGGGAGAAAGCCCCAGGCGCTCCAACGAGGATTGGATGATCCTCAGGTTGGCCTGGTGGGGAATTAATAGATTGACATCATCGGCGGTGTAGCCGTTTCTCTCCAGAATGTCTCTGGACACCTGGGTGATCAGTTTTACCGCGTATTTAAAGACATTTCTCCCATCCTGATGCACGTAGTGCATTTTCTTATCGATGGTTTCATGACTGGCCGGATGGAGACTGCCGCCCGCCGGCATGTAGAGAAACTTCCCCCCTGCTCCGTCGCTGTGAAGCAAGAAATCGATGATCCCGACGTCTTCGTCCTCGGTGGGCTCCAGCAAGATCGCTCCAGCTCCATCGCCAAAGAGAACACAGGTGCTTCGATCCTCGAAATTGAGTATCGAACTCATCACATCCGTTCCCACCACCAGGACCTTCTTGCACCTCCCGGTCTGGACAAACTGCGCACCCGTGGCCACGGCATAGAGGAACCCCGAGCAAGCTCCTGAAAGGTCAAAGCTCCAGGCATTCCTGGCGCCGATCTTGTCCTGGACAATGCAGGCCGTAGAAGGAAACATCATATCGGGGGTCACGGTGGCAACAATGATCAGATCCAGCTCCTCCGGTCGAAAGTCTCTGCCTTTAAAAGCGTTCTCAATGGCCTTTACGGACAAATCACTGTTGGCCTGACCTTCGGACACAATACGTCGTTCCGAAATTCCACTGCGCTCACGGATCCACTCGTCGGTGGTATCCACCAAAAGTGCCAAATCGTCGTTGGTCACTCGTTTCTCCGGCACATACATGCCCAGGGCCGTAATCTGAGCTCGTATTTTTTTCAATGGCACCTCCTAATCACGAACTGCATGGCTCCACTTTTCCAGACTACTGAGACAGCACTTCAACATCTTTTGGCAACTTGAAACGGAACTGTTGATCAGAAATTCGTATGTTTTCACGAATGTTCTTCATGATGTATTCGTTGCGGTTTCCGATCGGCTCAATGACGATCAACCTATAGATGAGATAGGTTGACGGATCAATTTCCAACATCAAATATGAATAGCCACCCTGAGGTCGCTTCGGCGTCAGTCGTACGAGTAAGTTCTCGGCCTGCAGTGGCTTTTCCACTTCCTCCAGCTCAACCTGAAAGTCTTCCTGAATCTTCCCCTTCCCTACCAGAAAGAGCAAGGGTGTCGAGGCGTTTTCCAGGTCCAGATCTGAGACGATGACCTGTTTGTCCTGGGGAAGATAAAAATAGCTTTTTTTACCATCGGCGATAAAGAGTTTTGGCGTGGGCTGCTGGTATTCCCAATACATTTTTCCCGGCTTTTTCATTTTTACGATCCCTGATTCCCGCAGTTGAACGCCCCCCCCTTGAAACATTTGTTCAAAGTCCGCTGAAAAGCTCTCCAGCGCCTCATACTTTTGTTGCAGTCGGGCAATCAGCTCATCCGGGGCCTGAGCGATCGGCATCCCCGACATCATGAGAACCAATGTGGCTACCTGACAGAATCGTGTCATTGCCTCGTACTCTCCGACTCCTCACCCATAAAGCTCTCATAGAGAATGAAAAGAACGCCGCAAGTGATGGCGGTGTCGGCTACATTGAAAGTCGGCCAGCGAAAACGATCCTGCCAATACACCTCAATGAAATCGGTGACATGGTGGTGGACGATCCGCTCAAGAAAGTTACCCAGAATTCCACCCAGAAGCAGTCCCAGCGAGATCAAGAGCTGAGGTTGATTCAAAGGCGTACTCCAAATGTAGTAGATCACAACGATGACGGCAATGATCGCCAGGACTGAAAGAATAATCTCTTTCCAGGGTGACTGGGAAGTGTGGAACAGACCAAACGCGATCCCCTCATTTTGCACATAGTGAATCTTGAAGAAACCGTCTATGACACTGTAATCGTGAAGCCAGCTGGCGTTCCGGATCCACCACTTGGTGAGCAGATCCAGCGTAAGGATCACGAAACCCAAGACAATAGCTACGGTGCGCATCTTTGGCTCAACCACGTCCCTTGTCGATCTCCTTGAGAATCTCGAAGCAGCGAGAACAGAGGGTGGGTATTTCGCTGTGTGACCCCACCGATGGAGAATAGGTCCAGCAGCGCTCGCACTTGTCTCCCGGGGCCTTGGAAACACTCACTTCGATCTCTTCTCCGGACAGTTCCGAACTCTGAGTCAGCTCGACGTCAGAAACAATAAACAAGAAGCGAAGATCTTTAGAGAAAGTTTTCAAGTACTCGAAGATTTCCGGACCACACCGAATTTCCACTTTGGCCTCCAGAGAATTGCCAATCTGTTTTTCCTGTCGGCTTTCCTCCAGCGTTTTGCTGACCTTGGCCCGAATCTCCAGAAGTCGTATCCACCGATTCAGTAGCTCGTCGTCTCGATACTTATCGATCTCCTGAGAAAATTCAGCCATATGGACCGACTCAACCGGTTCACCCTGGAGATAAAGATTCTTCCAAATCTCTTCACAAGTGAAGGGCAGGATGGGCGCGAAAAGCCGGACAAGAGTGTCGGTGATTCTAAAGAGTGCTGTTTGGGCAGACCTCCGATCGAGCGAGTCGGGAGCCAGGACATAAAGACGGTCCTTTAAAACATCGAAGTAGAAATTAGACAAGTCAACGACGCAAAAATTGTAAAGGGTATGATACACGACGTGAAATTCAAAGTTCCGGTAGGCTTCCCGAACCCGGCGCGCTACACGAGCCATGCGCGCCAGCGCCCAGCGGTCCAGCTCGGTCAAATCTTCGTCGATCACCGGTTGGTGGTGGTCGAAATCAAACAGGTTGCCCAACAGAAAACGATGGGTATTGCGGATCTTTCGATAAGCTTCCCGCAGCCGTGAAAGACCTTCCTCTCCCAAACGAGCGTCCTCTGTGTAGTTAATGGAGGAAACCCACAAACGGAGAATCTCCGCTCCATTGTCTTTCATCACATCAAGCGGAGAGATGACATTGCCGCGAGATTTGGACATAGCCCGTCCTTCCACGTCCAGCACCCAACCGTTACAGATGACTGTACGGTAAGGCGCTGCGTCCCGAACACCCACAGCCACTAAAAGCGAGCTATGAAACCAGCCCCGGTATTGATCCCCTCCCTCCAGATAAACGTCTGCAGGCCAAGGCAGGTTCTCACGTTCTCCCAACACCACATGATGACTGACGCCGGAATCGAACCAGACGTCCAGAATGTCGTCTTCTTTTTCAAACTCAGTACTGCCACATTCACAGCGCGTACCTTCGGGTATCAGTTCGGAAGCCCTCAGCGAGAACCAGGCATCGGCACTCTGTTTCTGGAAAATATCAGCCACATGATTGATCACCTCGTTCCGGAGCAGCGGCGACTGACATTCGCTGCAATAGAAGGCAACAATGGGTACCCCCCAGATCCTTTGCCGGCTAATACACCAGTCGGGCCGGGTGGCGATCATATTGCTGATCCGCTCTTCGCCCCATCCGGGGATCCAGCGCACCTTTTTGACCTCTTCCAGAGCCCGTTGTCGTAGTTGTGCGTGATCCATACTGATAAACCACTGCGAGGTCGCCCGAAAGATCACCGGATTGTGACAGCGCCAGCAATGTGGATAACTGTGCACAATGGGTTGTTCCGCCACCAGCACCCCCTTTTCACCCATCAACTGGTTGATCTTCGGGTTGGCTTCAAACACCTGCAGATCTGCAAAGTGCTCCACCTCGGAGGTGAATCTACCCGAGGCGTCCACGGGACAGTACACCTCCAGTCCGTTCTCGATTCCCACCAGATAGTCGTCCTGGCCATGTCCGGGGGCGGTGTGAACAGCACCTGTGCCCTGTTCGAGTGTGACGTGGTCCCCCAGAATACTCTTCGATTCTCGATCCAGCCAGGGATGCCTGAAGACGAGATCTTTCAGGGCCTCTCCCTTGACCGTCCCTACCACAGAATGGCTCTCAAACCCACACTCCTGGGCAACTTGTTCCAGCAACTCTCGGGAGATGATGTAGATCTCATCTGAAACTTCCACCAGGGAGTATTCAAAGTTGGGGTGAAAGCAAACGGCCAGATTGGCTGGGAGGGTCCATGGCGTCGTGGTCCAGATCAAGGCGAAGACCTTGCGCTTATCCCACTGGGGATCCAGACCGGCGGCCCCTTCGATGACCGGAAATTTCACATAGATGGAGGGACTGGTGTGATCGGCATACTCCACTTCCGCCTCCGCCAGAGCCGTTTCACAGGTAATACACCAGTGCACAGGCTTGAGTCCCTTGTAAACACTCCCCTGCTCCACAAATTTCCCGAAGAGTCTGGCCGTTTCCGCTTCGTAACGGTGGCTCATGGTCAGGTAGGGAGCGTCCCACTCTCCAAAAATGCCGAGTTGCTTGAACTCCTCTTTTTGGATCTCGACGAATTTTTGAGCATACTCTCGGCACTCACGGCGCACCTTGAGAAGGTCCATATTGGCTGTTTTTTTCCCCACAACTTTGATTTCGATGGGAAGACCGTGACAATCCCATCCCGGAAGGTAAGGAGCATCGTACCCTTCCATGGTTTTGGACTTCACAATAAGGTCTTTCAGACTCTTGTTCAGAGCGTGGCCGAGATGAATATGTCCATTGGCATAGGGGGGACCATCGTGAAGAACAAAGACCTCTCGTCCCTTCCGTGCAGCACGGATTCGTTGATAAAGGTCCATCTTCTGCCACACTTCCAACATGCCCGATTCCAGCTTCGGAAGGTTCGCCTTCATGGAGAAGTCCGTTTTGGGCAGGTTAATTGTTTTTTTCAGGTCTAGCGACTCCGACATATCCCCCTTCGTTGATTCATCCATTCGTCTATTCCAGCGGCGAGAACCTCCCGGCCCTATCCACGAAACTTGGAGCAAAGCAGAACTTTAACAAAAGAAATAGTTCTCTGTTGGGGAAATCAGAGGGAAATTCGGGGACTGTCCCCGAATTTCCAGGAGAGGCTAGCGCAGATTGAATTGGACTTCGATGGTAGCCAGGACATCCACTGGCTTTCCCTTGAGGGTACCGGGTCGGAATCTCCAATTGGCGGCAATTTCTTGAATCGCTTTCTCTTCCAGTCCGTAACCCAAGCCTCTGAGCACTTTGAAGCTATCCACCGTTCCGTCCTTTCGAATGACAGCCTGAAGAATGATGACCCCCTGAACTTTCGATTTGATGGCGTCGTCCGTGTAGCTCGGAGTGGTCTGCTGCAAAATTTGGGGCATGGTCACGCCACCACCGATGGTGTAGATTCCCCCATCGCCGGTTCCAGGACCTGTTCCATCAACGGGTCCTCTACCCGAACCACGGGCGGGAGGACCAGGAGGCGCTTCAATATCACCAATGTTTAAATCGGACGCTATCTCCGCCAATACCTTTGGGATCTCTTCGATCTCCTTCTTGTGGATGGGCTCAGGGGCATTGGGAGTGGGATCGGGAATCGGAATCAGATCGGGCTTCGGTTCCGGCACCGTCGGTTTGGGTTCAGGTGGAATGACCTCAGGCGTGCTTCCCCCTCCGGCCAGAGCCGCAGGTTCAGCTAATTGTTTCAGTACCAGAACCTCTTGAGTGAGAATCAGGACCCGATCACCAAATGAGGGAAAAACGATGATAAAGAGCAGAATATGGAAAAGAGCGGACAAAACGGCAGCCACTTGCATGGGCTTGCGCCTGGAAATTTCCCCGTAAAAAGGATTCTGGGGATCGCCCGCATACTGAAAACGTTCGGCGTCGGTGATCTTAAGAGCAAAGAGTCCCTCTAGGAAATTCCTGCACCTTTCTAGAAAGCTTAACTCCTCTTCTGCCATCTTCTTATGGGTGTCCTCTCCCTATCCTAGAAAAGTAAAAGTCTTCGAGTCAACGTACGCCTCTAATGGGATGAAAACTCAAGGGGAAAGTATCATTTTTGGCACTAAATTGTCGCCCCTTATTCTTCCTTCCGATGGATTCGCTGCCATGGCTGTGTCTCGAGAAACTCATGAGTCCGATGGGGAAAACCTTCCAAGTCGCTTTCCAGGTCCTTTCTCAGGCGGCGAAGATCGGCAGGCGTATCCACGTCATACCAGCAGGGAAGCAAGAAGAACTCATCAGTGGCCAATTTGTCCAGGGTTTCCTGCAAGACGACGTCAGTGCCCCAACTCATACTTTCAAAAAGCTCTTTTCTGGGCTCGGAAAGCGCCAGCAGGGAGTAACCCCCGTCTTCCACCGGACCGACCACCACCGGGAACCGGGACAGCTTTTCCAGCGCTTCCTGGATATGCGCCAGTGGCAAAGAGGGACTATCGATTCCCAAAAGAACCACTCGATCCGAACTTCGGGAAACGATCTCATAGGCGTTCCACATCCGCTCACCCAGATCTTTACCTTGCTGATGATGCACTTGAATCGCTTTCGGGAGGTTGTGCTCCTGGACAAAGAGATTCCTTTCACCCTGGGAGCAGTCCGAGAGAAAGAGATATCGAGTAACGCTGAGACAAGCGGTCCGATCCAGCGTGTCCAACAGCAGAGCTTGATGAAGTTGAAGGCAACCCTCTGGAGTCAGAAAGGATTCTAGTCGTGTCTTGACTGCTCCTAACCGAGGGTAGCGGGAGAAAACCAGGAGAGCGTCACTCAATACCAGTGTCCCGTCCCATGAATACCATGACGTTTGTGGCGAGTGCGACGGCGTCGAGTTCGCGAAGCGACGACGACGCGATGTCTGTGTACATCACGGAGGAGGAGCGACAAAGAAATCGATGTCGTCCCGCCGCCACCCTTCGGGCTGATGGGGGTTGCGGGTGATCTCGGGGCACCCGCTTGCGGGTCACTCGTCGTCGCCGATGTCCCTGCATCACCTCCTCCTCGCTCCTTGATCTCCCCTCTCAAGCCCCATCAGCAAAATTCATGGTATTCATGGGACGAGACACCAACTCGGGTTCACAACCCGGATTATGCATAAATTCTCTACTGCACCGACGAAATCATCCGGCGTGCGTTGCGCACCGCCCGCGTTGCACTCGGTCGGCCTCCTCAACGTACCGTACAGTACGTTTGCGGGGGCCGACCCGCAAGCGGGTGCCCCCGCGCGTGGCGCAACGCACTCAGGTCGGCGATTTCGTCAGTTCGTGACGAGAACCTATGCACAATCCGGGTTAATGACTCCAAAAAATGTAGTTTTTCCAACTATCGGGGGTCTCGGACCCCCAGAGAAGGAAGTTGATTCTGTGAGGAAAACCGTATGGGGCCTTGGGCCGTCTCAAAAGCCTCACGCCGGCTTCTTCGGGTGTTCGATTTCCCTTTTTCCTGTTGCATCGAATGCAACAGGTGACGATGTTCTCCCAACTCTTATAACCTCCTCGAGCCACGGGGATCACATGGTCATAGTTGAGTTGGCTGGGAGAACACTTGCGCCCACAATACTGACAGCAATGACGATCCCGCGAGTAGATATTGCTTCGCGTGAACTTCACCTGATGGTGGTGTCGCTTCACCTTCACATAGCAAAGCAGCCGCAGCACAGAAGGCAGGGGAACGGAGAAGGAGACACTTCGAATCTCGCGATCGTACTCCGCCAGTACCTCAACTTTTCGTAGGAAGAGCATACACAAGGCACGCTTCCACGAGATCACGTGCAAGGGCTCGTAAGTTGAATTCAAGACCAGTATCTGTTCCATACCCGGAAAAGAACTTCTACTGCATCGTCAGTTCCGTTGTCAACACTTTCGCTTCAATCACTATTATCCAGTATTATCGCCCGTTGAGGTATGTACTTTCATGAAAAGTGTTGGCTCGGTCCTCTCCCATTTCCTGGATAGGATTGCCTCGGACGAGGAGATTGCACTTATCTTTCTCAGTGAACTGTGGCCTCAAATTGTGGGAAAGGATTTGGCTTCCAAGAGCCGCCCGCTGGCTCTTCGGGATAAAAGATTGCTCCTGACTGTTCCCAGCGAGATCTGGGCCAAGGAGCTGACACAGCTACGAGAAATGCTGGTTCATGCTGTGAACAAGCATTGGGATTTGAGTTTGATTGAAAAAATCGATTTCGAGGTTCGTACTTAGAAAACTCGAAAGTTGTCTAAGGCTACCCAAAACACCTATAATCAGCGGCTTATGTTTCATTGCCTGCTGATCATCGCGATCCTCTGCTGGAGTATCTGTCCCGCTGTTTTGGGACAGCTTCTCCATCGCCGCGTCGATCCCTCTTCACTGGAAGAGGATCTGACATTTGATACCAACACGATTCCTCTAGTCGATAACGGTGGCGCTGCTCTAGTGGATCTCAACTTCTCACCTAATGTGGTTTTTTCGCCTGATTCCAGGAAGGCCTTTGTCAGCTATCCCGGCTCCAATAAGGTGCTTGTGTTCGATCCCATAGAAGGCAAGCCCCTGGAGCCAACGCCATTGATTGAAGTTCCCGACAATCCAGCCTTGATCACGCTGACACCAGACGGGAAAAAGATTGCGGTGGTCTCCTTGTTTCTCCAGAACAACTTACCCCAGAGCGGAGAGAACTTCGTGGGCGAGAATGTTGGAGCGATTTCCATCATTGACGTAGAGACTCTTGCGGTCCAGACACTCAACCTTACGGAAGTCTTCTTTTCCTTTGCCAATAACATTGTCTTTTCTGCAGATAGCCAGACCGGCTTTGTGGCTTCCTCCGGGACCGATCAGATTCTCCGTTTCGACGTGGACAGTGCTACAGAAATCACCCCCCGGTTGGATATGATCGAGGGAACCCGCCCCTCGTCCATTACCATGAGTCCCGACTTCAGCTTTTTTGTGGCTGTCCTGGTGGGCTCAAACTCGCTTCCGGTACAGGATGTTGCCGATTCTCTACAGGTCATCGATACGGGTTCATTTACGGTAACAAGAAGTATCGTTCCCACCGTCGAGGACCCCCTGTTTCCCCCTCACGGTTTTGTTGTCGCCAACACACTGGCTATCTCCGCCGATGGAAAGTATGGACTGATTGCCGATCAGGAGCTCAGCTCAGCCTCGCCACTGCCTGAGACGTTCATCGACCATGCCCTTTTGCTGGATCTGGAGACCGGCGAAACAGTTCAGGTCTTCGAGATTTCCGGACTCTCAGGACCTTCCTTTCTGGTGCCTGGAGGGAAGCACTTCGTGACCCTCAGTGGGCGGGCGGTTGCCGTTACCGATATTCAAGCCCAGGAACTGACCGTGGTACCGACACCTTTCTTTCTCACCGGATTTCGACCCACCACCCGTCCCGCTTTTGCCAGCGACGGTTCCCGGATGTTCGTGGCCTCGGCTATTCGCGATTTTCTGCTCGATTTTGATATCCCCCAGGGTGTCTTCACGCGCTTTCTCGACATCGGCCCAGGGGTGGAACGGGAAGCCAATGGGGTCACGTTCACGGTTCCAGCCGCTCCCCTTGATCTGGCCTGGTCTCCGGACGGATCCCTGTTCACGGCAGTCAAGTTCAATGCCAATGTTGTCGATGTGTTCAGGGATACACGCAGATTCTGGATTCCCCGTCTTCTTTCCAACGAGGAGTTCTTCACTGGCATCACCTTGGCCAATAACTCCTCACGCATTGCGACGGTCACAACAGCGTCCCGGGATACCACGGG
>JACZQQ010000088.1 GCA_022545645.1 Acidobacteriota bacterium
AATCTCAAACAAATTCCAAATCCCAAATTCCAAACAAATCAAAATCCCAAAATAGCTCGCTTCGCGCCCGTTCCAGTTTCCAGAATGTAGGTCCGAAATTCGGTTTGAGATTTAGGATTTGCGATTTGGGATTTCATTCAGTGGTGGCGTAGTAAAGGCTATTGAAGAGAAACTTATAGGTTCCTCGAGTTTGCGCTCTAAACTGGGTTCGAAAACCAATCAAGATCACTCTCCCCTGATCCATTGGAATTTCAGCAAGGGCGGTTTTGCCGACCAGATGCTCCTCACCATGGATCCAGCCACTTAAAAGCGGGTCTTTGCTGCTGTAGTGAACCACTGACAAGCCTCGGGAGAGATCAAAGGCAGGAGTGTGCCAGAACATCACTGCCGCTTCCTCCATCATTCCATAACCGATGGGATGATGGTTATTCACGCTCACCCGCAGGAGAGCACCGGGAACGGAAAATTCCCGCGAGGTCAGTCTATCGGTAATATCGACTCCACCCAACTGCCAGCGCAGAAGCGGCAATCGAGAGGCCTCCCCAAGAAAGACAACGGTGCCACCCTCGGAGGCAAACTGCCGTAAGCGAGCCATACCTTCCTTTCCCAGTCCACCACGATATTGCTCGGGATAGGAGTCTCCCAGCCCCTGTTCGATCTTTTTGGGCTCCTGATGGGGAAAGAGGATCACATCATACTCGGATAGATCCGCTTCTCGAATATCCTGGTCATTCAGGCTCTGATAGGGAAATTCGTAGCCCTCCAGGATCCAGCGTGTCCACCCTTCGTCAATAGCACTCGAGAAACTCTTGTACAGGCCGATTCTGGGCATACGTATCTGTTGCCATGCCAACTCGGGCCGCTTCTTCACGAGCTGAACTTTCAAGGGAATGTCCTCCAGCAGTTGCTGTGACGCAATCTCACCCTCGTCGAAGTGGACCAGGAGTGTTCCCACCGGGAAACTCTCTCCTTCGGCACTAAATCCGTTGGGTGCCCAGAACACCGCTCGATTCTGTTTGAACAGTCGGTTCACCAGGCGGGCAAAGGCATTGTCGGTATGGGAAAACAACCCGTATATGCCCTCTCCTTCGATTTGACCTGAAGGAACTTGCACCTCATCGACTTCGTTTAGAAATGCCTCAAAAGGCTGCATCACCTGATAGGTTTCAACCCCCAGTTGAATTCCCAGCGTCTGAGCAGTGACATCGAACGGGCGCCTGAAGGGTCCGCCTGGATACTCTCGAGATCCAGGATAGTGCTGAATCTCCAAGAGGGTCTTGGCAAAGGCTCCATAGGGCTGCTGCATTAAAATCACGTAACTGCCTGCGGGAAATTCCCGTCGGTTGGGGAGTCCCAGAGGAGCAGAAACGACTGTGGATGACCGAACCTGGAAGGGCTCTTGGGCACGCTGGATTTCCACCCTGCCAAAGTCCAGGACCTCCAGAAGATCATACAGACTCTGAGAGTCGCGCTGCTCGGGAGGAAGGACAAAGGCATAGGGCTGACTTCTTTGGATACTTGCAACTCCTACCCGATAAAAATTCTCAAGCCACGCTTTCCGATAGCGGGCTCCATGAAGAAGGGCCGCTCTCAGACCGATCTTCTGGTATTCGACGATGTCGCGAAGCCGCCACACGCCGCCTTCCCAGGGAACGGGAAAGTTCCAACTGGGCCGGTGCACGTTATAGTTGTCTCCCGACCGAAGCTCTCCTTTGTTGAGGTATATCGGTGTGGCCAGGTGGGCCCTGGCCGTCTCCAGGAGGATCCGGACTCCTCCGTGATAATGCTGATAGGCACGAGCCGGCGTGTAGGCGTCATAGATGGCCTGGGTCACAATTCCCTTCTTCCCGGCTGCGATAAAGGCTGAAAACAGGCTTCCCCCGAGGGAGACAATTTGGGCCTGCAAAATGGGATCCACATTGGGATCGATGGGATCCATGAAAGGTGGTACAAACATACGGGCCCCATAGGCACTCATCTCGTGCATGTCGACCACAATCTGGGGATGCCAAACATTGTGAATTTTTTCAACGACCAATCGTGTTTCCTTCTGGGTCAACATGTACCAATCCCGGTTGTTATCGTGTCCCGCATAGGGATGGTAAAGTTGAGGTGGAGATTCCCCCTCAGCGGGTGTTCCCAAGGTCTGTTGGTACCAATGATTGACCATGTTCACGCCATCAGGATTCAGCGAGGGCACCAGAAGGAAAATGACGTTTTTGAGGATTTCTTCCGTTTCAGGATCTTCCCCCCGGGCCAGATCATAGGCAAATTCCATGGACATTTGAGCTGACGCCACTTCGGTGGAATGAATGGCACAGGTCGTCAGCACGATGGTTTTGCCTTGTTCAATGAATTCCTGAAAATCTCCCTCAATTTTGCGGGGATCAGCCAGCATCTCCTGAATTTTTTGAAAACCCGCCAGGTTAGCCAAGGTATCGGGATGTGAAATCACCACCAGAAGAAAGGGGTTGTCTTGACTGGTTCTCCCCAGTTCCTGGACCAAAACCCGGTCACTGTTCTGCTCCAATTCCCTGAAATAGCGTACGATCTGCTGCCAGTCGGCCAGCTTCCGATCAGCTCCCACCTGAAATCCCAACGACTCTTCGGGCGAGGGAATCTCTCCCCAAACCGGCAAGACCAGAATGCCCAGGATCAGAGCTGGAATGATGATCTTTCTCACTGTTTCTCCATCGGCTCCTCAATGAAAAAATAGAGGATCGTGCTGCTGAACAGAGTGAGTAGGGCCGCCCATACGGTGACTCCCCTGTACCCTACCTGTGAGTATAGATTTCCGGCCACCAAAACGGAAATGGAAATTCCTAACTGGGAACAGGCGTTCCTCAGGGCCAGAAAGGTCCCCCGTTCGCCTCCTTGAACAAGCTCGGTTTGGAGGGTGTGAAGGGCAGTCTGGCGAAACGAGATGCAAAGAGAGATGACAAAAAACAGTCCGATCAGGGGTATCCCCCACCCCAACCGATCCAGTGCCAGCAAGGGGACAACGAGCACGGTATTGGCTACTAAAAAGACCCTTCTCTTGGTGAAGCGGTCGCTGATCCATCCAGCAATCGGGCTCCCAACAGCCGCCGCTACTCCAGCCGTCAGAAAGAGCAAGGATATCTGAACGGGTCGAAGTCCGAAGTTCTGATCCAGATAATCGGAAATGAAGGTTAAAAAAGCCAGCGTGGCCCCCGAAACCCCAAAGGAAACAGCTACAGCCGCCGCCGTCTCACGTTGCAGGATGAGGCGAAGATAAACACTCCATGATGCGCCGGCCGATCGGCTCGAAGAAAACCTATCCCCTGGAAAGAAAAGAAGCGTACAAACGAGCAAAAGCAGGGCCAGGAGTGACGAAGCCAAAAAGATGCCTCTCCAGTTCCAAACCTGAGCCACCCAGGCTGCCAAAGGTACCCCCAGAATCAAAGCCGCGAAGTAAGAGCTCAGAACCACCCCCATAACGCGCCCGCGACGCTCATAAGGGAAAAAATCGCCTACAAAACTGGCCGTGCAGGTAGAAAGCAAACCGGCCGCTAAACCGGTCATTGTCCTGAACCAAAATAACTGAGAATATCCTTGAGACAAATATGTACAAATAGCTATAAAACCAAAGAATATTAGCCCTAACCGAAGAAAGATGACTCTCCCAAATCGGTCCGACAGCGGGCCCAGGCACAGACTGCACAGACCCGCTGCCAGGGCATAGCTACTGAAGAGCCATCCCAAGCTCTGGACGGAAACACCGAATTCGCGGCCCAGGGTGGGAAGCAGCGGAACCAAAAAATAAATGTCGGCCGTGGCCAAAAACAACACGCCGAAGAGGGTGGCAACGATCATTCTTGCGCGCTGAGGATCAGACATGGAGTCCAGATTAAAGGTTTCCGGCTTCAAGTTCCAAGTTCGAGTGTCTGTTTTCTATTGTCTGTACTCAACACTCAGTCCTCTCTTTCAGCCTGTCTCCTGTTTTCTTGCATCCGAAGGTCTAAGGTAATTGGCCTTGAGCTCCTGCGCGGACTGAGTTTCAGTCTCCTTGAACCGCCGATAAGCAATCTGGCACAGCGTTTCCAGCACCCGGTTATCGGTCTCCAACACCCGCGCTTCAGGATGGGCAGCCACGATGGTCTCTTTATAGAGCTGCGCGCCATCACCCACAAACACACACTCCTGCCCGGAAATCTCCTGGAGCCATAGTGCGGGAGAACTCACTTGTTCCTTTTGTTCCAACTCCATCTGGGATCCGTTGAACCTAAACATTGCTCCGTAGATCTGATGGCGACGGGCATCGATCATGGGTGCCACCCTAGAATGAGCCCAGCGAAAACGATAGGCGAGTGCCTCGAGAGTCGAAATCCCGACACCGGGTTTGTTGAGGCCCTGGCAAAAGCCCTTCACGGTGGCAATCCCGATACGCAGGCCGGTAAAGGAACCTGGGCCGTTGGCCACCGCAAAGCAGTCCATCTCCTCGAGTTTGAGCTTGTGTTGATCCAGCAAAAAGTCGACCAGGTAAAGTAATTTTTCTGCGTACTGAAGGGGAGCCTTCACCATCAGTGAAGCGATCACTTCTCCGTTTCGACTCAGGGCCACCCCTCCACTGTTGGTGGCCGTATCAATGGCCAGAATGTGAATTTGTGCGTCAGTCGTGCTTTCGTTAGTTTCTTGTGACATCGTGCAACAGCGCTTGTGGCTTACAGTGTAAGGAGAAGACCACGAAATCGAGACGTTAGAATCCTACCATAGCTAACACACTCTCACGACAGCACGATCTCCGGAGCCCCAGCGGGGCGACATGCAATAGCCAGGGGCGTAAGCCCCTGGACACGGCGTCACGAAGTGACGCCAGCACGAAGTGACGCACGGTCACACCCCCTTGCTAGAGTAAGGTAAAAGGCGAGAGAGGCACCAAGAGAAATGGAAAATCTGAGTCCCATGATGCGCCAGTATCATGACATCAAGCGGAAGCATCCCGGCATGCTGTTGTTTTTCCGTCTGGGTGATTTCTATGAGATGTTCTACGAAGATGCCATCTTGGCCAGCCGCGAGCTGGAGATCACCCTCACTTCCCGCAACCGCGACCGTAGGGGCGATCCCATCCCCATGTGCGGAGTGCCCCATCATGCAGTCAATAACTATCTGGCCCGGCTGGTCAGGAAGGGTCACAAGGTGGCTCTCTGTGAGCAGACCGAAGACCCTCGGCAGGTGAAAGGGATTGTGCGTCGTGAGGTCACAAGAATTGTGACCCCGGGAACGACTATCGAGGAAGGCCTGCTGGACTCCAAAGAAAATAATTTCATAGCTGGTTTGGTGGAGACACAGGACCGAGTGGGCGCTTCATTTCTTGATCTCTCCACCGGGGAGTTCTTACTGAGTGAGTTTTCGGGAACCCAGGCCTGGTCAGAGATGCAGCAAGAACTGGTGCATTTTCAGCCGCGCGAACTGATCCTCTCCGAAGAACACCAGGAAAAGCTCTCCGGTCAGGTTCCTGCTGACTTGCGGGACCGAACTGTCCAAACCCCTCAGTCTCAGTGGACCTTCAATTTGGATTACTGCCAGCGCATTCTGCTCGAGCATTTTCAGGTATCCACCCTGGATGGATTCGGACTCAACGGACACCGGGCGGCCATTTGTGCGGCGGGAGCTCTGCTGCACTATGTGAAGGAGACCCAAAAGTCACAATTGGCTCACATCACCCATCTGAATCTTCTTGAAACCAGCCGGCATCTGAAACTGGACGAATCCACGGTTTTGAATCTGGAGCTGGTCCAAGGTTTTGATGGAAACAAGCAATGGACTCTCCTGGCTGTTGTGGACCTGACGGAAACGGCCATGGGAGCACGCCTGTTGCGCAGCTGGATGTTGAGGCCTAGCCTGGAATTAACCCGGATCAATGAGCGCTTGGATGCCGTTCAGGAATTGTCCCAGTCAATCGTCGGAATGGACCGCCTGAGCCAGGTCTTCAAGACCATTCAGGATTTGGAGCGACTGCTCTCCCGCATCACCATGGAAACGGCAAACGCCCGAGATTTGCTGGCTCTGAAAACTTCCCTTCAGCAACTTCCTCGAGTCTCTGAACTGCTGGATGGTTATAGCAGTCGATTGCTCTCTCCCCAGCTGGATCTTCTGCAGGATCTGGTTCAGCTGTTGGAACAGGCCATTGCCGAGGAGCCTCCCGTGAGCTTGAATGAAGGAGGTCTGATTCGGACCGGCTTCCACTCAGAATTGGATGATCTGCGCGAGATTACACGTTCAGGAAAGTCGTTCATAGCCCGTCTGGAATCCCAGGAGCGAGAGAAAACGGCTATTCCTTCCCTCAAAGTCAAATACAACAGGGTGTTTGGTTATTTCATCGAGATCACCAAAACTCACCTGGCTTCCGTCCCAGCTCACTACATCCGCAAACAGACACTGGTGGGATGTGAGCGTTATATTACCCCTGAACTGAAAGAGTACGAGGAAAAGGTCCTCACCGCCCAGGAGAAAATCTTCGAGCTTGAGAAGAACCTGTTTTTCGAACTCCGCAAGCAGGTAGGTCAGCAGGCCCAACGTATTCAAGAAACGGCTCAGACCATCGCCAGCATCGACTGCTTCTTGGCCCTTGCACAGGCGGCCAAGAAATACCGTTACGTTCGACCCCATTTGGATGAGAGCCACGAGATGGCCATTCGGGGAGGACGCCATCCGGTTGTGGAGCTTCAAAACAGCGATCCCTTTGTTCCCAACGACCTGCTCTGTCAGGCCGACGGGGATCAACTGCTGATTCTGACCGGACCCAACATGGGTGGAAAATCGACCTATCTTCGTCAAAATGCCCTCATCGTGATCATGGCTCAGATGGGCTCTTTCGTTCCGGCTGATGAGGCCCACATCGGTATTGTCGACCGAATTTTCACTCGCGTGGGTGCCAGTGATAATCTGGCCAGGGGACGATCCACTTTTATGGTGGAGATGATCGAAACAGCCACCATCCTGAATTCCGCTACTCCGCGGAGTTTCATCTTACTGGATGAGGTAGGGCGCGGAACCGCCACCTTTGATGGGTTATCCATTGCCTGGTCTGTAGCGGAGTATCTACTCACCCAGGAGAAGCGAAAGGCTCGAACACTGTTTGCTACCCATTATCAGGAGTTGACCAAACTGGAAGACCTCTATGAAGGAGCAAAAAACTATTGTGTGAGAGTCCAGGAATCCGACCAGAAGATTGTGTTCTTTCACCGTGTAGCCCCGGGCGTAGCCAGCAAGAGCTACGGCATTGAAGTGGCGCGTCTGGCCGGCTTGCCCCAGGGAGTCATCGGCAGGGCTCGAGAGATCCTCTCACGCCTGGAGCGCAAGGAGCTCAAGCTTTTGGGCCACTCTCACACAACCGCTGGCGCCGTCACCGACGAGTTGCAGAAGAACTTGTTCTGAAACACCCCTGGTCATACGACACTCCCCAGTGATATCTTGCAAGCCCGGATCATGCACAGGTTCTCGCAAAGATTCCGGAATGTGGGAGGCACCTCAGGTGCCGAATCCGAAAAGAATGGGGAAAGAATAGGCGAGAGTTATCTTGTGTTCCACGGTAGGAGCTATTTTAGGGATCGAGCTGTTCGGCACCTGAGGTGCCTCCCACATTCCGGAGGTTCTTGCCACTCGTGGCAAACAACACCGGCAGATCGGAATATCTCGATGAATTTCATCCGCCAGTACTGGCTTCTACTTCTTCTCGCCCTTCCCTTTTTCGTCGCCCTGGATGACTCCTCGCTTTGGGACAGCAATGAAGCCTTCTATGCCCAGACCCCACGCGAAATGGTGGAACAGGGCAATTGGTCCGTCCCTTCCTTCAACGGAAAACCCCGACTCAACAAACCTCCCCTTTCCTATTGGGTGGTGGCCCCTTTTTACAGCCTTTTCTCTCCTTCCGTTTTCTGGGAACGTTTTCCCATGGCGCTATTGGCCTATGGATCCGTCCTGGCGGTGTTTCTCATCGGCACGATTCTTTATGATCGGCAAGTGGCGCTTTGGGCGGCAGGCATCTTTGCCACAACTTTCCGTTTCCTTATCCTGTCACGCCGACTTCTGATTGACGTCCTGCTGTTGTTTTGTCTGTTGTGGGCCATCGCCTTTTTCCTTTCCTGGATCCACTCGCAGAAAAAACATCATTTTCTTCTGGCCAGCCTTTTCTTTGGCCTGGCCTTTTTAGCCAAAGGGCCCGTTGCCTTCCTTCCCCTGTTCTTTCTGGGACTTTATCTCTGGATGGACGGTAAGTTACACCGACTGGGTCAGGCTCCCTGGGTGGCAGGCGGTTTGATCTATGCTTTTTTATGCTCCTTCTGGTTTGTACTTTTAGGAGTCACAACCGGTTGGGAGCCCGTTCTGGAGTTCTTCTTAAGCGACAATCTTGGTCGCTTCGTCTCAGTGGACTTCGGTCCTCAGCGCGGTCCCTTCTATTATGTGGGAGTTTTTCTGGGCGACTTTTTCCCCTGGTCGTTCTTTTTCCCCGCGGCCGTGATTTGGACTCTACGGAGGAAAAAAGACAGCGGCGGAGAGGAAGAAAAAGACCACCACTGGATGTTGCTCAGCCTCTGGATGGGGACCTATTTCCTTCTCTTTTCCCTCTCCCACAACAAACAGGAATACTACATCTTGCCCCTCTATCCAGCGGCAGCTCTTTGGGTGGCGCTTTATTTGAAGCGAGCTCGGGCCCCCAAGGTTTTGTCAGGCATCGTAGGTACTTTGTTTGCTCTTCTTGCTCTGGCCCTTTTCGGAATCCTGCGGGTCCTGTTTGAGGAGGCCTGGCTATGGCTCCCGTTGCTTTTTGTTCCTCCTTTGGTGTGGGGCTTTGTGAGACAACGCTACACCTTGGCCTTGGCTTCTCTGAGCCTCTTTTACTTCACCTCCTTCGCCCTTTACCTCCAGCCCCTGGAAAAATACAAACCGGTCCATCATCTTGCTGAGAGGATAAGGATAGAATCAGAGGGACAGCATTTCCAAGCCGGCTACTATAAATTCGCGGCTCCCAGCCTGGCCTTTTATCTGGACCAGCCTATTTTCGAACTGGGCGATCTTCAAGCCGCTGTCGCCCTTCTGGAGTCCGAAGTCACCGTCTACATGATCGTGAGCGCCGAAGACTATTCGGAGCTGACCCAAGCCACTGTACAACCCTTGCAAATTGTGGAAGAGCGGCCGAAGTTATATACTACAGGGCGTACGCTGATCGAAGGATTCCGACGTGACCGAAGTGACAACCTCCGAGAAAGTTGGACCCGCCCCATCTACCTCATCACCAATCGAGGAAACCTCTGAGACCGGGCTTGAGCTCTCCATCATCATTCCCGTTTTTAACGAACTCGAGACGCTCAAACCCCTGTACGACCGTCTCAACCAAAGTCTGATCCCCTGGAAATCCAGTTGCGAAATCCTCTTCATCAATGATGGAAGCTCCGATGGAAGCTCCGAGGAACTCCAGCGCCTGGCTGCCCTGGATCAACGGGTTCGTGTCCTGGAGTTTGTTCGCAATTTCGGGCAAACCGCTGCCATTGCCGCCGGATTTGATTATGCCCGAGGGGAAATCATCATTCCCCTGGACGCGGATCTCCAGAATGATCCTCAGGATATTCCCCGTATCATGGAGAAGCTCGAAGAGGGTTACGACGTGGTCAACTGCTGGAGGCAGGCCCGCA
>JACZQQ010000004.1 GCA_022545645.1 Acidobacteriota bacterium
TTCGAGTTTCTTTCGATGCCCTTTCAGCTCCTCACCTTGCATTTGAATCCGATCCCTTTGCTCTGCTAATATCCGAATTCACCCTTAAAATCATGATACCAAACTTCGACCTGATGTAAAGTGGAAATCAGCTCCCGAACAGGAGGGTCCTCCCCCAAACAGAAGAAGTCTCGACCCAAGATCGTCTACCGTCCTGAAGACGCGGCGGCGGTGGATTACAAGAAGGATTTGGGAGAACCTGGGGAGTATCCCTTCACCCGAGGAATCTATCCCGAGATGTACCGCACCCGTCTTTGGACGATGCGGCAGTACGCCGGATACGCCAGCGCCGAAGAATCCAATCGACGTTATCGCTACCTCCGCTCGCAAGGTGCCACGGGGCTGTCTGTAGCCTTTGACCTCCCCACCCAGCTCGGCCTCGATTCAGATCACTTGCTTGCGGCCGGAGAAGTCGGGAGGGTGGGTGTCGCCATTGACAGCCTCGAAGACATGGAGACGCTCTTTGAGGGAATCCCACTGTCAGAGGTGTCCACTTCCATGACCATCAATGCCACGGCCTGCATCCTGCTGGCCATGTATTTGGTGGTAGCTCGAAAGAACGGTGAGAAGTGGAGCGAACTTCGGGGCACTGTTCAGAATGATATTCTCAAGGAGTACATTGCTCGAGGGACCTATATTTACCCTCCGCAGGCGTCGATTCGAATCACCACCGACATCTTTGCTTTCTGTAGAAAAGAGGTGCCTCACTGGAACACCATTTCTATTAGTGGGTACCATATCCGAGAGGCTGGCTGCACGGCCGCTCAGGAAATCGCTTTTACCCTGGCCAATGGAGAGACCTATGTTCAGGCGGCTGTTCAAGCCGGTCTGGAGATCGACGGTTTCGCTTCTCGACTTTCCTTTTTCTTCAACGCACACAACAAGTTTTTTGAGGAAGTCGCGAAGTTCAGGGCCGCCCGCCGGCTGTGGGCTCGCCTGATGCGAGAGCGGTTGGGAGCTCGTCGCCCAGAGTCTTGGAAGTTGCGCTTCCACGCCCAGACTGCGGGAAGTACCCTCACTGCCAGAAGTCCGGAAAACAACGTGGTGCGTGTGGCTTTGCAAGCCCTTTCGGCGATCCTGGGAGGGGCCCAATCGCTTCATACCAACTCCAAGGATGAGGCCCTGGCTTTGCCCTCCCAACAGGCGGCGCTCCTGGCCCTTAGGACTCAGCAGATCTTAGCCTGCGAGAGCGGTGTTTCCCAGGTCGTGGATCCCCTGGGCGGAAGTTGGTATGTCGAAAAGCTCACCCAAGATCTGGAGGAAGAGGCGGGAGCTTACCTGGAGAAGATTCGTTCCTTGGGAGGGATGCTCCAAGCCATCGAGTCCGGCTATGTGCAAAGAGAGATTCAAGAGGCGGCCTATGGGCAGCAGGCGCGTCTGGAATCAGGTGCTGAAATTGTTGTGGGCGTCAACCGCTTCGAGAGCGAAGAGGCTCCCATCGAAGTCCTGCGCATTGACCCCGAGGTTGGCCAGCGGCAAGCCAGTCGGCTCAAAACTCTGCGAAAGGGCCGCGACTCGAATCAAGTCGAGGCTGCCCTGGAAAAGATTCGCCAGTCAGCGCGGGGATCATCCAACCTGATGCCCGTCATCATCGCGGCTGTTGAGGTCTATGCTACGGTCGGGGAAATGGCCGATGTCCTGAGGGATGTTTTTGGAGAACACAAGGAAACCATTGTTATATAAAGACGCCTAGGTGCGCGCCAATGCTAACTTACGAAGAAGCACTACGAGAAGTTCTTGCCCAGGTTCCCGAGCCGAAAGTGGTTCGCGTGCCGCTGCAGAAAAGCCTGGGCCGCGTGCTGGCCCATCCGGTATTGGCTGACCTCGACCTGCCTCCTTTCAAGAAGTCCTTTATGGATGGCTATGCCGTGCGCAGCCAGGACACTGCCACGGCTCCTGTAAAGCTTGAGGTTATCGGGGTGGTGGCTGCGGGTCGTTCAAGTCAGCCCCAGGTCGAGGCGGGCAAAGCGGTTCAGATCATGACGGGTGCTGCAGTGCCACCGGGAGCGGATGCGGTGCAGATGATCGAGAAGACCCGCCCTGGCGGGGCCGAGACGGTGGAGTTGCTCGAGCCGGTGATCCCGGGAGAGAATGTGGCGGCACAAGGAAATGAAGTGCGGCAAGGGGAGACGGTTCTGATTTCCGGCAGAGAGCTTGGTGCTGCAGAGGTGGGCGTCCTGGCAACTTTTGGCCACCAGGAGGTGGAGGTTTATGCGGCCCCCACGGTGGCCGTTATTCCCACCGGGGATGAGATAGTTGAAGTGGAAGAAAAGCCCGTCTTCGGTCAAATCCGCAACTCGAACGCCCACACCTTGTGGGCCCAGTGCCACAACCTGGGATTGGATGCGCAGGTTTTCCCCGTGACTCCAGACGATCCTGAACGCACCCGGGACGTGGTGTCGCAAGGCCTGCAGTATGACCTTCTTCTTTTCAGCGGTGGCGTTTCCATGGGCGAATACGACTACGTGGATCGGATATTAGAGGAAGAAGGGGTCAGCATCTTCGTGCAGAAGGCTGCCATCAAGCCCGGTAAGCCGATTGTTGTGGGGCGAAAAGGAGACCATTTGATCTTTGGGCTTCCCGGTAATCCAGTGTCCGCTTTTGTCACCTTCGAACTCTTTGTGCGGCCGGCAGTTCGTCGCTGGATGGGATTTCAAAGCCCTTGCCTGCCCAGTGTGTGGGGAGAATTGACCGCCGAGACGAGGCAAAAACCGGGGAGGAAGTTCTTTAAGCAGGCCCGGACCTTTTGGAAGGGAGACCAATATAGGGTGGAGCCCATTGAGACCCGAGGCTCGGCGGATCTGGTGGCCTTTTCCTCGGCCAACTCACTCATGGTCCTGGAAGCGGATGTGACCCACCTTCCAGCTGGCGAGCGAGTGGAAGTACTTTTGTTAGATAATTACTTTGATGAAGGAAATAAAGACGAAACTCACTCACGTGGATGAACAGGGCCGCGCCAAAATGGTGGACGTGGGCACTAAGGACCTGATTAGCCGCAAAGCCATCGCCGAAGGCAAACTGTTTCTGTCCTCTCAAACCGGAGAAGTGATTCGCAAGGCGGGCCTCCCCAAAGGGAATCCCTTTGAAGTGGCGAGACTGGCTGGAATTCAGGCGGCCAAGCAAACCAGCCAACTGATCCCCCTTTGCCACAACCTGAATCTTGACTTAGTCGATGTTCAGATCGAACTCCAGGAAGAAGGATTCCTCATTCGCAGTGAGGTGAGCTGCCGAGGGGCCACGGGGGTGGAGATGGAAGCTCTGGCGGCTGTTTCGGTAGCGGCTTTAACCCTGTATGACATGTGCAAGGCGGTGGACAAGGAAATGACCCTCGGCGAGATCCGGCTTGTGGAGAAGACCAAAGGTGCCGCCACCAATCAATGAATGCGAAAATCATCGGCCATTAAGGCCAGAACATGATGGTCCAAGAGGCCGCCAGGCAGAGGAAATGAAAGCAGGTCTCTCAGGGTACGGCGCCTGAAGTAGTGCACCAGTCGCACCTTTGTTCTCTTTGCCAATCCAGCTTCTTCCTGTGCCCTTTCCACGGCCTGCACGAGTCCTCCCACCTGATCCAGTAATCCGTTTTCCAGAGCCTGTGCTCCCGTCCAGACTCTCCCCTCCGCCAGCTTGCGGACTTCTTCCGGCGACTTCTTTCGGCTCTCCGCCACTTTCTTGAGAAACAACTCCTCATAGAATTCCCGCATCTGCTCTTGAATAGCCTCGGCTTCCCCTTTGGAAAAAGGCCGGGCCGGGGATAAGTAGCCGGCTCTTTTGCCTTTGTCCAGGGCGTCCACGGTGATGCCCAGTTTGGTGAGAAGCTGGGCCAGATTGAACTTTCCAGCAATGACGCCAATGGAACCCGTCAGCGTTGCCGGCATTCCCAGAATTCTTCGGCCTGCCGTGGCCAAATAGTATCCTCCGCTGGCGGCCACGTCTCCGAAGGAGACAATCACCGGCTTTTTCTGGTCGGTGAGCTGGATTTCTCTCCACAGGAGATCGGAGGCCAGCGCTGAGCCACCCGGGCTATTGATGCGAATGACCACCGCCTTCACTCGTTTGCGCTTGCGGGCATTGCGGAGAAAGTGGGTCAAGCTTTCGGAGTCCAGGGCTGGCCGCCTGCCTCCCCTGCGGGGAGACTCACCTGTGGTCAGGACACCTTCTGCCACCAGATAGGCAATCTGCGGTCGGTAGAAGGTGACCCATCTCTTGAGCCACCCTTCTTTCACACGCAGCTTCCCAGGGGATAACCGGCGCAGTCCGGTTTCGGGTCCTTCCAGCAAGTCTTCCACCTCATCCTGATAGCGAATGCCATCGATCAATCCCAGCTCAGCGGCCTGACGTGCCGTATAAGGACCCTGGTCAATCCACTCTTGAACCTGGTGGGGGGTGACGTCGCTGCGGTCAGCAATCTTTTCAACAAGTTGCTTCTGGAGATCCGTCAAGATGGAGTCCAGCATCGAACGATGGGGCTCGGACATGGTTTCCCGCGTGAAGATCTCACCCGCGGACTTGTATTTTCCCAAACCAAAGAGCTGAGGCTCGACACCGAGATACTCCAATAGGTTCTTAAAAAAGAACATCTCGGCCCTCAAGCCAACGAGATCAACCGTTGCCGAGGGTGGAACGTACACTTGTTGTGCGCCACAGGCCAGATAATAGTTCTTGTTGTCGGCCATCTCTAGATAGGCCAGCGACCGCTTTCCCGCCTCATGAAAGCGCTGGAGCTCCTGATGGATCTCCTGGATTGCTCCCCACCCGACAGAAACGTTTTTCAGGACCAGCATCAAAGCCTGAACTTTTTTGTGGAGCCGGGCGGCATCGATCAGCTTCAAAAGGAGCGGCAGGCTGAGCTGGTCTCTAGGGCCAAAGAAAGAAGGGTGGGGTCGACCTTCGATGACCTCTCCCTGCAGGGTGATCTTCAGGTAGCGCTTCTTCTGGGCCATAGGATGGGAAAAGGAATCCTCTTTGAGACTATCCCTTGGTTTGAAGTTGCTGGGCAATTCTCTCAATTTCTGACCACACCCGCAACAGGTTGCCCGAGCAGATCTTCTCGATGTCTGTCTCCGAGTAGCCTCTTTTCAACAGCTGATAGATCAAGTTGGGATACCCGGACACATCCTTGAGTCCAATGGGCAAAGAATCGCCAACGCCATCAAAATCAGAGCCCAAGCCGACGTGGTCCACGCCAATGAGCTTGACGACATGGTCGATGTGATCCACCACATCAGAAACATCGGCATAGGGGATCGGGTGTTCCCGAGAATACTTTCCGTAATGCTGCTGGGCGGCCTCATCCCATTCCTGAAGATCGTGGGACTCAAGATACTGATAAATGTTCCGGTCCCTTTCCTGTTTACTGCGCAGGTAGTCGTTATTGATGAAAGAAGAGCCGAAGTTGATTTGGATGACCCCTCCGTTTTCTTTGAGCTGCAAAAGCATTTCGTCGCTCATATTTCGCTCCCAACCCGGAGTAAAGCGACGACAGGAGGAGTGGGAAGCAATCACCGGCGCAGCAGACAACTGCATCACCTGAAAGAAGGTCTCGTCGGAAGCGTGGGAAACATCGATTATCATCCCCAGGCGATTCATCCTCAAAACCACCTGCTTACCGAAGGGGCTCAGGCCGTTCCACTTGTGCTGCGGATCCCCGGACGAATCGCAGATCAGGTTGCTTCTGGAGTGGGTGAGTGTCAGGTAGCGGATTCCTTGCCTGTAGAAGTAGTCCAGATTTTCCAGGTTGTCCTCAAGAGGAGCTCCATTTTCAATTCCCATGGGGAGAGAGATTTTCCCCTGGGCGAAATTGGAGCGAATCTCGGCCACAGATCGAGCCGGGGCAAACTTCTCGGGCCATTGGGTGGAGAACCCTTCGATCATGAGGATCAATTCATCCGCCAGCTCCTTGGCTCCCCCCTTTTGATAGCGAGGGGGAATATAAATGGCCATAAAGGCTGCGTTGAGCCCTCCTTCTCTGGCCCTGGGATAATCAAAGTCTCCCCCTTGTGTTCTCTGCGAGATATCGTCGATCTTCTTGGACAGTCGAAAGGGCACATCAATGTGGGCATCGAAGATGACCAACTCATGCGCTAATCTTGTCGCTTTTTCCTGCAGTTGTTTATCGATCATGAGGGGTTGGTTTTCGATGGAGACCTCTTTTTGGCAGGCGTAGCCGCCTGCTAAAATCACCAGGATGAAAGGAGTGAGGATAAACGGTTTCATAGCTTTGAAGCACAAACACCCGTGATCATAGCACCACGCCCGATTTGTTTCGATACGAGACACCTAATAACCAAGGATCAAGCGATCAGCAATCCAGACGCTGAGTGCCCCGACGGCAGCTCCACAAACAACGTCGGCCACATAGTGATAGCGACCGTAAACGGACCCCACACCCATGCCAACAACAACAATGCCCGCAAGGAGACCTCCCTCAAACCCCCACAGCCGGGAGCACCAGAAAAGGAAAACCACCGCTGTAGAGCTGTGCATGCTGGGCATTGCAGCCCCTTTGTGGGCGATCCCTCCATACATAATGGCGTCAATGAAGCGGGTGACCCAGTATCCCTGCAGCTTTTGCTCCGAGCTTTCCAGCAGCCCTGCTGCCACCAGGCCCCAACGGGGACCCCAAACCGGGATCAGTGCAGAGAGGCTGTAGCCTAGGGCGTAACCCAACATGACGGCAAACACCATTGCCTCAAACTCACGAAAGCGCCCCTGAGTATAAAGATAGGCGCCAAGGGCAGGGGTGTAGAGGTAATAACTGACGTAGAATCCATGGAGAAGCTCGGTCAGCCAGGGTGACCCGTTTCTTGCCCACCACAGGCTGGGCTGACCGAGCCATCGGTTTTCCAGGCGGATCAGCAGGGGATCGAGGGAAAATTCCGAAGGATAAAATAAATGGAGGGTATGCCCCGCCCATTTGTAGGCCCACCAAAAGAAGATCATAGGCGCCCACAAACGTAAGAAACGAAGCCCCGCCGCCTCTTGCCAATCCGGTGAAGCGCCCAGCAGCAGAATGACAAAGCAAGCGATCAGCAGGAGGTTGGTGAGAAGGATGCGTACGGAACTCTGCGGCCGGCGCGAGGCCAGCAGAATCATCCCCGAGTGAATCAAAAGATAGGCGATGGCAAGGCAAATTCCCCAGGAACCCGCGCCCCGAAGAATGGCTGTCGTCGTGGTGCTCCATGGCTCTGGCACATAGTCCTCCGCAAGAATACTTAGGGTGCTATATAATCCTTTTGACGATCATTGTCGAGGTGAGGATGCTGGCACTTTTTTTACTTTTTTTGGGTCTCTTCCCCGCTGGGGCAGGAGGAGTCCAGCCAGGACCAGCAGGGAGAAGGCTTTAGAATCGGAGTTGCGGTCGATCAAGTTTTCTTGTCTGTCAATGCCCGTTCAATTACGGGTGGGTTTGAGAGCAATCTGACCCGGGAACAGATCCAGGTCTTTGAAGATGGAGTGCAGCAGGAAATTGTCAATTTTTACAGCCAAGGGGTGCCCGTGCACGTCGTTTTGCTGATTGATATCAGCGGGAGTACTCGTTCGGCCCAGGGGGAAATCCACCAGGCCGCACTAGGGTTTGCCAAAAGCCTGGACTCCGAGGATCGAGTGGCCATTATCACCTTTAATGATGCGCCCCGGCTCATCCTGGACTGGACCAATGATATCGAGAAAGTCGAAGTGGCTCTGGGAAGCATCTACGCCAAAGGCTCCACGGTCTTAAACGATGCTCTGTACGTGGCTTTCGACGATCTTTTGGCGTCTGTAGAGGGAAAGTCAGCGGTGATTGCTCTGACCGACGGGATCGATACCAGCAGCATGGTAGGCGCGGCAGAGGCGATGGAGCTGGCCATCCGCTCAGAAAGCATGGTATACGTGGTCTCCAAGCTGGAGGAGTATTGGGCGGGAGCTATGGCTGCCAGGATGAACTACCAGAGACGTACCGGCTATGTTCCTAAGCAGCTCACCGACTCATTCATTCTGGAGGCCAGACGCTTTTTGCAGCGTTTGGCTCGGCAGACCGGAGGGAAGGTGTTGGATGCCCAAGCCTTCTTTAGCCTCAGCGATGTTTATCGCCAAGTGGCCGAAGAGCTCAAGAACCAGTATTACATTTCTTATATCTCCTCCAACATTCTCAAGGATGGGAAGTGGCGCCAGGTGGAAGTGCGAGCCCGTCCCGCCGGGGTCGTGGTGAGCACCCGGCCCGGCTATTATGCCCCTCTTGACCCGGCTAGATCTCCCGGGGGTTGACAAGAAGAGGACCCGATTGGTATCCTTTCGGTGTTTAATTAGTACTGGATTGGTACTAATTAAGATAAGGGGCCGGAAAACATGATTAGGATGAGCAAGGAAACAGATTATGGGATCGTCGTGCTGGCTTATTTCGCAAGCGCTCAGGAAGGTTTGAAGCAGAATGCGCGGGAAGTGGCCATGGAAAGTCAGCTGCCCTTGCCGATGGTGAGAAAGATCCTCAAGATTTTGGCCCGAGAGGGTTTACTGGTTTCCCAGCGAGGGGCCAAAGGGGGGTACAGCCTGACGCGAGGGGGGGAGAGGATCTCCATCGCGGAAATCGTTACGGCGATGGAGGGACCGCTGGCCATGACCGAATGTATCGAAGCCCCGGGTGAGTGCCGGCACGAACCCGTCTGCGGAATCCGGACAAGCTGGCAAAAAATTAATCAGATCGTCTTCCAGGCCTTAAACAACATGACTCTTTCCGATCTGACCGGTCCATTACCCGGTCCCATGGGAAGTGACCCGGGAAAACTCGTGAGTCTCCAATAGGCCCGGGCCTAACCGCTGCATATTTTTACTCAAGGAGCAAAAAAGAGAATGTCAACTGAAACACAGAAAATTGAGGAACTTGCCAATCAGGAGTACAAATACGGCTTCTATACCGACATTGAAACCGATTCGGCGCCTCCGGGTTTAAATGAAGACATTATTCGTCTGATTTCAGGCAAGAAGAAAGAACCGGAGTTCATGCTGAAGTGGCGGCTAAAGGCCTATAAACACTGGCTCACCATGAAAGAGCCTACCTGGGCCAACGTCCATTACGGGCCCATTGATTACCAGAGCATCGTCTATTACTCGGCGCCCAAGAGAAAGGAGGATGGACCACAGAGCTTGGATGAGGTCGATCCGCAGTTGCTGGAAACCTACAAGAAACTGGGAATTCCATTGGAAGAGCAGGAGCTTTTGGCCGGGGTTGCCGTGGATGCGGTTTTTGACAGCGTCTCGGTGGCCACCACCTTTAAGGAAAAGCTGGGCGAACTGGGGATTATCTTTTGCCCCTTTTCGGAGGCGGTACAGGATCACCCCGATCTGGTGAAGAAATATCTGGGATCGGTGGTTCCTCATACCGATAACTTCTTCGCATCCTTGAACTCGGCAGTCTTCAGTGACGGCTCGTTCGTCTACATTCCTGAAGGTGTACGCTGTCCCATGGAGTTATCCACCTATTTCCGGATCAATGCCAAAAACACCGGTCAGTTCGAGCGAACCCTGATCATCGCTGACAAGGGAAGCTACGTCAGTTATTTGGAAGGCTGCACCGCGCCCATGCGTGACGAGAATCAGCTGCATGCGGCGGTGGTGGAGTTGATCGCGCTTGACGACGCTCAAATAAAGTATTCAACCATTCAGAACTGGTACCCAGGGGATGAAGAGGGCAAGGGGGGCATCTATAACTTCGTCACCAAGAGAGGGAAATGCCTGGGACGGAATTCCAAGATTTCCTGGACCCAGGTGGAAACCGGAGCAGCCATTACCTGGAAGTATCCGGGCGTTCTTTTGATAGGAGATAACTCAATCGGAGAATTTTATTCCGTTGCTTTGACCAAAAACTGGCAACAGGCCGACACGGGAACCAAGATGATCCACATTGGGAAAAACACCCGCAGTAATGTTGTCTCCAAAGGAATCTCTGCCGGCCACGGTCAAAATACCTATCGCGGGTTGATCAGGATTAGCAAGAGTGCGACAGGTGCCCGCAACTACACACAGTGTGACTCGATGCTGCTTGGGGACCAATGCGGGGCCCACACCTTTCCTTATATCGAGATCAAGAACAGCACCGCTCAAATGGAACATGAGGCATCCACTTCAAAAGTTGGAGAGGATCAAATCTTCTACTGCCAGTCTCGTGGACTTTCAGCCGAGGATGCGGTTTCCATGATCGTGAACGGTTTTTGCAAGAAGGTCTTTAAGGAGTTACCCATGGAGTTCGCGGTAGAAGCTCAAAAGCTGCTCAGCGTGAATCTTGAAGGAAGCGTGGGTTAGTGAATAGAGGTTTTCATTGAAAGCCTAGTGATCAGGAGAAAGTCAAAAGAAATGCTGGAAATTAAGAATTTACATGTAAAGGCGGATGGGAAAGAGATCCTGCGAGGAATCGACCTGAAGGTCAACGCCGGCGAGGTTCACTCGATTATGGGACCCAATGGCTCGGGCAAGAGCACCCTGGCTCAGGTTATAGCGGGACGAGAGTCGTATGAAATCACGGACGGAGAGGTGATCTATCAAGGGAAAGATCTCCTGGAGATGGCTCCTGAAGATCGCGCCCGCCAGGGAATCTTTCTGGCTTTTCAATATCCCGTGGAGATTCCAGGCGTGAGCAACACCTACTTTCTGAAAGCGGCGTTGAATGCTCTCCGCAAGGAGCGGGGCGAGGAAGAGGTCGATGCCATGGATTTCCTGGCCCTGATCAAAGAGAAGATGAAGCTTCTCGGAATGGATGAGACCCTCATCAGCCGGCCTGTGAACGAGGGCTTTTCAGGGGGCGAGAAGAAGCGTAATGAGATTTTCCAAATGGTCGTGTTGGAACCCAAGTTGGCCATTTTGGATGAAACGGACTCAGGCTTAGACATTGATGCACTGAAGATTGTTGCGGCCGGGGTGAATTCCCTGCGCAGCCCGGAGCGGTCCTTTATCGTGGTGACCCATTACCAGCGGATGTTGAACTACATTGTTCCGGATGCAGTCCATGTTCTTTATGAGGGCCGAATCGTCAAGTCAGGGGGGAAGGAGTTGGCTCTGGAACTCGAAGAGAAGGGCTACACCTGGTTAGAAGACAAGACGGCTGCTGCAGTGAATTCTTGAGCGAAAAGGAAGAGTATGATTGAAGCGACTCAAACTAAAAAAGGTACGGATCCCTACCTCTCCAGCTTTGCACAGCTCCAAAAGGAATTAGAAGGCAAGCAGCCCCCTTGGCTTCAGCAGATTCGCAAGGCCGCGATTTCCCGCTTTTCCGATCTCGGATTTCCCACCTCTCGTCAGGAAGAGTGGAAATATACGGAGGTGGCACCGATCCGGAGGACCCTGTTTAGACCTGCTGCCTATGAAACCAATGGGCTGACCACCGAGAGGCTGACCGGGCTGACTTTCGGCAACCTGCAATGCCCACGGTTGGTTTTTCTCAACGGTCATTACTCAGCAGAGCTGTCTTCGCTCAAAGGGCTTCCCGAGACCGTTCAGGTAAAAAGTCTTGCCGAAGTTCTGGAGCAAAACCCAGACTTGGTGAAACCTCACCTCACTCAGCATGCTCAGTACGAAGATCATCCCTTCGTGGCCCTCAACACGGCTTTGATTCAGGATGGAGCCCTGGTCCATGTTTCCAAGGGAGAAGTGATCCAGGAACCGATTCATTTGCTGTTCCTCTCAACGGCAGCGGAGGAAGTGGTAGCGGTCCATCCACGTAATTTGATCCTGGTGGATAGCAACAGTCAGGTAACGATTGTGGAAAGTTATATCGGGCTGCACAAAGGAGTGTATTTCACGAACTCGGTGACCGAGATCGTGGTTGCTGAAAACGCCGTTGTCGATCACTACAAATTGCACCAGGAGAGCAGGAAGGCATTCCATATCGATACTTTGCAGGTGCACCAGGATCGCAGCAGCAGCGTCAGGACTTTCAATGCCACGCTGGGTGGAGAGCTCACCAGAAATGAAGTCAATGTTGTGCTGGATGGGGAAGGTGCTGAGTGTAATCTGAACGGCCTGTATTTAATTTCCGGCACTCAACACGTCGATAACCACACTCGACTCGAGCACGCCAAACCCCACTGCGACAGCCGGGAGATGTATAAAGGGATTCTGGATGAGAAGGCCACCGGGGTCTTTCACGGTCGAATCGTGGTGCGCCCGGGCGCTCAGAAGACAGACTCCAAGCAAACCAACAACAACCTCTTGCTTTCGGACGATGCACTGATTAATACAAAACCTCAGTTGGAGATCTATGCGAACGACGTCAAGTGTACCCATGGTGCCACCATCGGCCAACTGGATCCCGAAGCGCTCTTTTACTTGCGCACGCGGGGAATCGATCGAACCACAGCTCGCAGCCTTCTGATTTACGCTTTTGCCAGCCAGGTCGTGAATCGAATCAAAGTTGACCTGGTGCGCACCGAGCTTGACGATTATCTATTCTCCTGGCTCCCTGCGGGCCATCTCGTCAGAGAGGCCATCTAACCCGGATGATGCAGAAACCGGGTTTAAGAGGGAAAGAGAGCAAGAAGGAGTGAAAACAGACCAGCAGATTGCACCGCCGGATTCCTCTCCAGGAGCGGACCTCGAATTCGATGTAGAGAAAATCCGGGAAGACTTCCCGATCTTGAAACAGAAGATTTACGGCAAGCCTCTGGTGTACCTGGACAACGCGGCCACGACTCAGAAGCCTCAGGTCGTTATGGACACCATTCACCACTACTATGTGACCGACAACGCCAACATTCATCGCGGTGTCCATTGTTTGAGCCAAAGAGCTACCGAGGCCTACGAGCAAGCACGGGTCAAGGTGCAACGCTTTATCCATGCAGCGGAATCACGAGAAATCATCTTTGTGCGCAGCGCCACCGAAGCCATTAATCTCGTGGCCCAAACCTACGGCAGGAAGCAGGTGCAGGCTGGAGATGAAGTGATCGTCTCGGCCATGGAACACCATTCCAACATTGTGCCCTGGCAGATGCTCTGTGAGGAAAAGGGTGCCACCCTGCGGGTCATCCCCATGAATGACGAGGGGGAACTGCTGCTGGATGAGTACGAAAAACTTCTTAATCCTCGGACTCGCCTGGTGGCGGTGGTTCATATTTCCAACGCTCTGGGAACCATTAACCCAATTCAGGAGATCATCGAGAGAGCCCACCAGCAGGACATTCCTGTACTTGTCGACGGGGCTCAAGCAGCTCCTCATTTTGAAGTGGATGTTCAGGCTCTTGATTGCGATTTCTATGCTGTCACCGGGCACAAGCTTTATGGGCCAACCGGAGTGGGGATTCTTTACGGGAAAGCGGATTTACTCGACTCCATGCCTCCTTTTCAAGGGGGTGGCGAGATGATCCGATCGGTGACTTTCGAGAAGACGACCTATAATGTGCTACCCCATAAATTTGAAGCCGGGACGCCCAACATCGTGGGGGGTATCGGCCTGGGTGCTGCCGTAGATTACGTGAGCGAAGTCGGCTGGAAGAACATCGCCGCTCAGGAAAGGGAGCTTCTCCTTTATGCCACACAACAGCTTTCTGCCCTATCTGGCTTGAGGATCATTGGAACGGCCAAGGAGAAGGCCAGTATTCTCTCTTTCGTGATTGAGGGTGTTCATGCTCATGATGTGGGCACCATTTTGGATCAAGAGGGCATTGCGGTTCGTACAGGGCACCACTGTGCACAACCGGTCATGGATCGCTTTCAGATACCTGCGACGGCACGAGCCTCGTTTGCTTTTTACAATACCCGGGAGGAAATTGATGTTCTGGTCAAGGGAATCCAACGGGTGATCGAGGTCTTTAAGTGAGTGATGAAGTGTCCCACCTGAACGATCTTTACGAGGAGGTTATTCTTGACCACTGCAAGAATCCTCGAAATTTCAAAGCCCTCCCGGAAGCAAACCGAAAGGCAGAGGGCTACAATCCCCTCTGTGGGGACAAGGTCACGGTCTATCTGAAACTGGAGGATGAGGTCGTCCAGGACATCAGCTTTGAGGGAATCGGCTGCGCCATCTCAACGGCTGCCGCCTCGCTGATGACGGAGACGCTGAAAGGGAAAAACTTGACGGAGGTTGAGACCCTGTTCCAGGGCTTTCATGACCTGGTAACGGGGAAGGGAGGCGAAACCTCACAGATGGGAAAGCTGATGGTATTTCACGGCGTCAGTGAGTTTCCTGTTCGGGTGAAGTGTGCCACTCTTGTCTGGCATACGCTGCAGGCGGCGTTGCAGCAAACACAGGAGCCCGCCACCACAGAATGAGCGCATATCTTTGAAGGAGAAGCTTTATGGAAGAGGAAGTCAGCAAGAGCCAGCCAACCGATACAAGCCAGGCGGCCAACGGCGAAGGGATCAAAGAGGGGATCATCGGGATTCTGAGAACGATCTATGACCCTGAAATCCCGGTGGATATTTACGAGTTGGGGCTGGTGTACGATGTCGATGTGAACGCCTCCGGCGTCGCCGAGGTGAAGATGACCCTGACCTCTCCCATGTGTCCGGTCGCCGAATCGCTCCCTCCGGAGGTGGAGGCCAAAATCGCTAAGGTTCCCGGGGTCACCAAGGCAACCGTCGAAGTGGTGTGGGATCCACCCTGGACCATGGAGATGATGTCGGAGGCGGCCAAACTCCAGCTGGGAATGCTTTAAAAGTTTCAAGTTCGCAGGTTCCAGGCATCCCACCTCGCTTCAATGACTTAGCCCGTAACATCCAATCCCCTGTTCTGCTAAGCTAGCCTCTGAGCCTATGTGTGGAATTCTCTGTTATCTCGGTAAGCGACAGGCGCTCCCTATCTTGTTGGAGGGACTCAGGAAACTGGAGTATCGCGGGTATGACTCCAGCGGTCTGGCCCTGGCTGAGAATGGGAAAGTCTTTTGCCAGAGGGCGGTGGGTAAGATTCAAGCCCTGGAAAATAGTCTGGCCGGGGTGCAATGGAAGGGCAGCAGCGGCATCGCTCACACCCGTTGGGCCACCCATGGAAAGCCGTCAGAAGCCAATGCCCACCCCCATGCGGATTGCAGGGAAAGAATTTTCGTGATCCACAACGGCATCATCGAGAATTTTCAAAGTCTGAAAAAAACCCTTCTTGAACGCGGACACCAGTTTCGCTCGGAGACCGATTCAGAGGTGTTGGCCCATCTTATCGAGGAACACTACCAGGGAGATCTGGTAGAAGCGGTGAGGGACGCTCTTGGGCTGGTGGAGGGGACTTATGGAATTGGTGTCCTTTCCGCGGAGAATCCGCAGGAGATCGTGGTGGCCCGCAAGGGAAGCCCACTGATCCTGGGCATTGGAGAGGGCGAGATCTTTGCTGCTTCCGATGTGAGCGCACTCGTTAGTCACACCAAGGAAGTGATCTATTTGCAGGACGAAGATGTTGCCGTCATCCACCCGGGTGGATACGAGCTCAGCAATCTCAATTCCGACAGCATTTTGCGCCAAACCCAGAAAGTAGACTGGGATGTTGCGGCCGCTGAGAAGCAAGGGTTTTCCCACTTCATGCTCAAGGAAATTTTTGAACAGCCCGAAGCGGTGGAAAACGCCATGCGGGGTCGCCTCATCGAGGAAGAGGGAATCTCCAAGTTGGGAGGCCTCAATGGAGTGCATGATGAATTTCTAGAGATGGAGCGCTTGATCATTCTTTCCATGGGGACTTCTTACTACGCTGCGCTGCTGGGTCGCTATATCATCGAGACCTGCACGGACATTGCCGTAGAAGTGGATTTGGCATCGGAGTTCCGCTACCGCAAGCTGAACATGAAGGAAGGAACGACGGTCTTGGCCATCAGCCAGTCCGGCGAGACCGCAGATACCCTTGCTGCTGTTCAGGAAGCCAAGCGGAAGGGAGCTCTGGTTCTGGGATTGGTCAATGTGGTGGGAAGCAGCATAGCCCGGGAAACGGATGCGGGTGTTTATAATCACGCCGGCCCGGAGATCGGGGTGGCTTCAACGAAGGCATTTATTTCGCAGTTGACCATTCTCTATTTGATGACCCTTGCTTTGGCGCGTCATCAGCGGATGTCACTCAGTGAAGGGCAAGCTTTTATTGCCGGACTCAAGTTGATTCCTGACAAGATTCGACGAATTCTGGATAGTGCTTCAAAGATTGAGGCCATCGCGCGGCGCTACCATGGGTATAAAAACTTCCTCTATCTTGGACGTAAGTTCAATTATCCCATTGCACTGGAAGGGGCGTTGAAGCTGAAAGAGATTTCCTATATCCATGCAGAAGGTTATGCGGCGGGAGAAATGAAACATGGCCCCATCGCCTTGATCGACAAGAATTTTCCCTCAGTCTGTCTGGCCCCTCGCGACAGCGCTTATGAGAAGATGGTCAGCAACATACAGGAGGTCAAGGCCAGGAACGGTCCGGTGCTGTGCATCGGAACGGAGGGGGATACGGAACTTCAGAAGATTTGTGATGATTTCATCGAGGTTCCCGCCACAGATGAAATACTCCAGCCCCTTCTCATGGTCGTGCCCCTTCAGCTCTTGGCCTACTATATTGCCCGGGAAAATGGGTGCGAAATTGACCAGCCGCGAAACCTGGCCAAGTCTGTGACCGTGGAGTGAGCGGGGCCCGCTCCTAGCCCGGACTAGTTACTTTCCTGACTCTCCTGGTGAATTCTCTTGGCCAGAAACTGAGCCACCTCGGAAGGGTCAAAGGGCCAGGCGTAACGAATGGAAAGGCCGGGGTGTCGTTCCCGTGCCTGCTTGACGGTGGCCGGGATCTGAATTTCAGCATGGATCCCGCCAGGGGTCATCATCGGTGTAACGACGATAATGGTTTCAGCCTTTCGGGCCACGGCTTCCTCGATCGCCTCCTCGACGGTGGGGCCGCAGAACTCGTTGAATCCCACCACGACTTCTAGGCCCGTGGTTTCCCTGAGCTGCTCGGCCATCCGCTGTGAGGCTGCGTGAAAAGGGTCATTCTCCGCCGTGCGGGGCCACCCGCGTATCTTGGCATCCAGTTCGGCGTAACGGCGGTGAAGGGCCTCATCCCCTCCCTCAGCGTAATGGAGGCGGGCGTGTAGAGCAAAGAACCTGGCAAACTCGTCTTTGGGGAAATCGTTGGGCGGCTCACCGTGCATGGCCAGCACCACGACGACCTTTTGAGGCTTTGCCTGTGCTGTGGGTTCGGGTTCGCCTCCTGATGGAGCCTGAGCTAAAGCGGAGGTCCCGGAAGAGAGGATCAGACAAAGGAAGAACCCCAAGAAGCTATTCTTAACGGACATCATCTCACTCCTTTTCGAGTCCCTATGCTAAAGGTTTGGGTGGACTGAGGCAAATCATCGGTCTTGCAGTAAGCGGGAACCCCGGTAAAACAGATAGAGTGCCCCCAGCAGGATGAGGTGGGAGAGATCATTATGATTCATGTGCTCATGCAAGGCGAGGTCACTTTGCTGGATTCCCAGACCGAGTAATGAAATCCCCACTCCCGAAAGAAACCAGCGGACACTCTCATCCTGGCGATTGAGGGATGCGGAAAGAGTTCCGGCAATCATCAAACCACTGGCGAGACCGATGAAATAGACGGTGCTGTTCCAAAGTGCTGGGTGCAGGAATTCCCCGAGATAAACGGAGAACCCGTGGTAGGTGCCTCCCAGTAGAGCCGCGGCGGCGGCGAAGAGGAATGCCAATCCCCACAGTTTCCGGCAGGTTTGTCCTTGGTTCTGTGTTGTGGCCTTCAGCCTCACCGCGAAAAACAGACTGCCCACAGCCAGGATATAGTCGGTGAGCAGGGTCATCGGTTCTGTGATTTGCAAGGTTCCTCCAACACCCAAGGTTTCTCTAGCTCTGACATCATCTTACAATGGGAGCATCGTGGCGGATTACTTTTGGATCACTGTATTTGCCCTGATTGCCCTCTTTTGGGTCGTACAGGGCACAAGAGCCGTCCGAGGCATGGCCAAGCTGCCCACCCTGGACGATGTTCCTCTATTGGAGGATGGTCGATACCCACGGGTCTCGATCCTGGTAGCTGCGCGAAACGAAGCCACTAAACTCCCCGCTGCGCTCAGGAGCTTACTCGTTCAGGACTACCCCAACTACGAAGTGATCATGGTTAATGATCGCTCCCAGGATGAAACTCCACGGATTCTTGACAAATTTGACCAGGGATATGACCACCTCAAGGTCACTCACTTGTCGGAACTCCCACCTGGATGGCTAGGTAAGCCGCACGCCCTGACCCAAGCCTACCAGCAGGCGACGGGACAGTGGCTGCTGTTTACCGATGCCGACGTCCACTTTGGGCCGGATTTACTGAAGCGCTCCTTGAGCCTGGCGCTGGCACAGGGCTGGGATCATGTCACTCTCCTCCCCTTTGGGGAGTTGGAGGGTTTCTGGGAAAAGACGGCCATTACCTACTGGGTCGGCACCTTCGCCGTGGGTCTTAAACCGTGGCGGGTCAGTCATCCGAAAGCCAAGGAATATGTGGGTGTCGGAGCCTTTCAGCTGGTGCGGCGCAGCACCTATGAAGCGATTGGAACCCACCAACGGTTGGCCATGGAGGTTGTGGAAGATGTCAAGCTGGGCAAGCTGGTTAAGCTCGGCGGATTTCGTTCCGGAGTTGCCCTGGGAGGAGAGCGGCTGCATATTCGCTGGGTGGAGGGCCTGGGTGAGTACGTGCGAAATCTTTCCAAGAATATGTTCGCCGCCTGCGGATTCAGTGTCAGCTACGCACTTCTTCTGGTGGTTCTGTCACTGGCAATGACTGTTCTGCCCTTGGCCGGCCTTCTGTTTGCCTCCGGTGCCGTGCGCACTGTCGCGGTTGTCTGTATTTTAGCGGCAGGACTGACGCACATGAAAAATGGAGTTCGACTGTGCCGGGCCCCATCCCTTTACGCCCTCACCTTTCCGCTGGGCGCCGTCCTCTGGAGCTATACCCTTCTCCGCTCCATGGTGGTCACACTGTGGCGGGGGGGTGTCCTCTGGCGGGACACCTTCTACCCCTTGAAGGATCTGCGTAAAGGGTTGGTATAGCGCGCCCGGACAGGCTCCTAGTCCTTCAGCCGTCGTAGCGCCTCTTCGACCTCTCGGGTTACCCTTTGGTAATCCTGCTTCCCCCTAAAGGAAAGGGCGGAACCGATCTTTACCTGAACCTCTCCGGATTGAGGCCACTCATGATGAATGGAATAGATCGGATAGAGACCCTCGATGTGAATGGGAATCACCGGGACCTGCAGTCGAAGGGCCATAAATCCGATGCCTGTCTTAAAGGGTTGAAGGCTGCCGTCAGGGGAGCGTCTCCCCTCCGGGTAAACCAACGGGCAATGCCCCTTATCGAGTTGCTGGCCCGTGTATTGGAGCGCTCGCCGGACACTCGGCCTCCCCTGAGGAAGGGGATAGGCGTTGAAAAGTCCGCAGGCCAGATGATACTGACTTGCCGAGGCCGCTCTTTCCTTCCAGGAACGCCCCAGGGGTTGAAAGTAAGCCCGGAAAAAGTCTTGGGCCATGGCCGGGGCCAGGCGCCTGCGCCAAGATGAAGGAAGAGCAGAGAAAATGGCTACCGTGTCCAGGTGGCTCACGTGATTGGCCACGAAGATCACGGGTGGGTCAACCTTTGTGAGATGTTCCAGGCCCTCAACGCTTAGCCTGAGGTAATGTCGAAAAAAGGGAAGGATGAAACCCCCAAGAGCGACGCTGCGGATCCAACGCACCGGCGGGAACTGAGTCCAGTACGGAAAGGCGGCTGCTTCGGGGGGAGATCCGGAGGATAGATTACCCTCCAGTTCTTCTTCTGTTTCCTGGCCCTCCCTCTTGAGCCAAGCCTTGAGTTCCCCAATCGTCGAGAGTCCTGTAAATTGGGCCTCATCCAAATCCAGTCCATATCGATTCTCCAGCTGGGAGAGTAAGTCCACCTGTTGGAGCGAGGATAAACCCAGATCTTCATCAAGACGCCGGTTCTTTCCCAGCTCTGAAGGGTTTTTCCCGGTCAGCCGGGAGAGGATGCTTTCAAGATCTCCTGTCCCTCTTCCTGGGGGAACGGCTGTTTCGCTTTCCTGTGTTGCCCCAACACTCTGCGCAACTTGACGGCGCTTGATCTTCAGAGTCGAGGCAGTACGTGGAAATTCGTCTTCCGGCCAGGTGGACCAACTGCCAATGCGTTGGTGGGGTTCCAAATTCTGGTTGGCTTGGCGGATGAGCGGGTCAACATCGAGGGAGGCATCTTTTGGGATCAACACCGCATGAACCGTTTCCTCCCCATCTTTTCGCAAACCGATCACGGCACTATCGTGGATTTGGGGAAAGCTGCTGAGGACGGACTCCACGTCCTGCGGATAAACGTTAAGGCCCTCGGAGGTGACAATGACGTCTTTCTTCCGTCCCTTGTAGTAAAGGTGACCTTCTGAGTCCATTTCCCCAAGATCACCGGTGTGCAACCATCCGTCATCCAAGACCCGGGTCTCCCCTGCCTCGCCCAAATATTCACTCACCACACTTTCTCCCCGCACCAGGATTTCCCCGTCCGGAGCAATCTTGACCTCCTGGCCTTTCAGGGCCTTGCCGATGGAACCCTGGCGGGCATGGAAAGGATGGTTGACGGTCACCACCGGGGAGGTTTCGGTCAACCCATATCCTTGCAGCACCAGAAACCCCAGTTCATTCCAGAAGGTCTCTGATCGGGGATCCAGCTGAGCTCCTCCCACCACGATGGACCAAAACTTCCAGCCCAAGGCGGCATGCACGTCTCGATACCGCCACCACCGCTTGGCCAGGCCGAGGATTCCCCTTGTGGAGACTTTCTTTTCCCGTAGGGGGTCCCATCTGCGTTCCATCTGGTTTTGTAGATTCTTGACCAGTCGGGGAACGGCCACCAACACGGAAACCTTCTCCCGCCGCAGGGTGTTCAGGATGGCTCCCGGTTTCAGCTCCGCCATGAAAACGGCGCTTCCTCCCAGAAGCAGGGGAATGAACATTCCCAGGGACTGGCCATACATGTGGCTGAGGGGAAGCATGTCCAGTATGCGGATGGGCTGAAAAGGCCGGGCCCATTTCTTGTAACGTTCAATTTCGCTTTGGAAGGGCCGCAGATTGGCGCAGATGTTTTGGTGACGGTGCACGACCCCCTTGGGCCGGGCTGTGGTTCCTGAGGTGTAAACGATCTGGACGATGTCACTTGGAGAGACGTCCTGGACGTGGATGGAGCCGATTTTGGGAAGGTTGTCCATATCGGAGAAGAGAAACTTCCTCAGCTCGAGAAGGTCCGTCTCGACGGTATCATCGTGAACGAGAAGCTTGGCTTTCACCTCGTCCTGGATTCGCTTCACCAACCCGGGTGAGAAGCGGGCATCGACCGGGACGACCTGGACCCCCTGCACCAGGCACCCCCAGAAGACAGCGACCCACTCGATCCTGTTGTCACCCCAAAGCAGGACTCGATCACCCTTTTTAAGGTCCTGTTGGTTGAGATAGGAAGCAAAGGCGCCAATTTTTTCGTAGAGTTGGCGGTAGGAGAGTTTCCAGGTGCGAAATCCGTTGCAAAAGCGTATCGCCTCTCGGTCGCCCAGACTCCGCATGGCGGGGAGCAGATCGAGAAGGGTACGCATAGACTAAACAGAATAGACGAAGACGGCAAAGGAACGAAAGGGTCAGCGCTTTACCAGTGGGAATCGTTGATCTCAGCTCCGTCCATAATGTACCAGCGGTCCGGGCCGAATTGCTTGGCGACGATGATGAAAAGTCTCCCCAATCTGTCCGCCTCAGCCCGTGGGATGGTCACCTTCATTGCCACCTCCTCACCCTCGCCTGGGAGGTCGGCGGATGGGAAAAGAAATCCTTGGACGAGAATCTCCTCCACCTCAAAGTAAGCGCTGGCGAAGCCTTGGCGAAAACTGGCCCGTTTTTTGGAAAGAGGGGTATCGCCTAGTGTGAGTTCAACCTCGATGCCTTCGATTTCGTCACCCGTGGTGCCCACTCCCAGACGATAATCGCTTCCAGAAACGAAGCTCGAGAATCGAGTGGTGAAACTAATCTGATCAGGTCCGGCCTTTAGGATGGGAGCTGACAGGGAGACTCGAGTAACCTGGCCCACCAGAGACGCAGTGAAAACGACCCACAAAAAGGCTAAAAGCCTAAGTTTTCTCATCGTTTTACCCCCCCCGTTAGGGCAATCATAGCACTTGTTGCTCTTTAAGACAGCCCTAAATGTTTATTTATGGTCATTTGGCGCCTTCGCCACAAAGTGATTGTATGAATGAAGTTGCATCCATCATATTTCAACAGTGCCTGGTTTTCCAGGAATAAGGGTACTATTCTGTTTTTAGTGCCAGTACAACCAACAGGGTACATAGAGCCAGTAATCCCACCGTGCCCAGATTCAATCCCAGGCCGTAGATCCCAATGAAGGCCAGTGACCCGGCCATAAGGCAGTAGTAAACCATGGGAATCAGAGTCATGCGGATCAGGGCCCCTTCTCGACCCAGCAGTCCCACTGTGGCTGATGCTGCCACCACATTGTGTACGGTGATCATGTTCCCGGCCGCACCCCCGACAGCCTGAGCTGCAACAACCATGGCGGGATCCACGTGGATCTCCTGAGCGGTCGCAAACTGGAAAAGCGAAAACATCAGGTTGGAAATCGTATTACTTCCGGCTGCAAAGGCTCCCAGAGCCCCAATCCAAGGGGAGAAAAACGGCCATGTTCCTCCCGCCAGTTCAGCCACTGCCTTAGCCAGAGTGAGCGGCATGCTGTCCAGGCCGGAGAGATTGAAGTTGGCCCCCGACTCAATAAAGAGCCGGGCCATGGGCACAGCAAACATAAGAGCGACCATGGCGCCCCGCGTTTGTCTTCCCGCCAAAACCCATGATTCCCTGATTTCCTTCCAACTCATTCGGTGTAAGCCATAAGTCAGCAGGCAAACCACGATGAACATGAAACCGGGAAGATAAAAGGGCTGGATCTGCTGGCCGATGCCGGTCCCGAGAATGTTGGTGGGACCCACCTGAATACCAGCCAGTCGCTGTTGGAGCCCAAGAGCGGGTAGACGGGACACTAACAGCAGCACCGCCACCAGTGCATAGGGAGACCAGGCTTTGCCAATCGTCATCTTTGAACGTAGGGCCTCTTTGCTCGGGTGGATCAATCCCATCCAGGCAGAGTCCCAGTTCTCCCGGGGAGGAAAGTCCCAGGTTTCCTGAGGAACAAACCATCCTTTCCGTGTGGCAAAGATGACGATGATCAGGGCGACGGAGGATCCTACGATGGAAGGAAATTCAGGGCCCAAAAAGTAGGCGCACAGAAAGTAGGGAGCGGTGAAACTGACCGAGGCGAAAAGTGCAAACCGCCACACTTCGAGACCTTCCCTGAAGCTTCGTTTGGCGCCGTAAAAACGGGTCAGCATGGCCGACAAAAAAAGGGGAATCAACGTCCCCGTGAGGGCATGAATGGCTGCCACCCGGATCGTGATCCCATCCAGAAGTACTCGATATTCCATTCCCTGTAAGAGAAGATAGTCTCGTACCAAGGTCGAGTCGAGTCCCCCGGAGACCCCGATGAGGATGGGGGTTCCTGCGGCACCGAATGAGACCGCAGTACTTTGGATAATCAGTCCCACCATAACTGCAGCCATCGCGGGAAACCCCAGGGCCAGTAGCAGAGGGGCACAGACAGCAGCAGGAGTGCCGAATCCAGCCGAACCCTCAATAAAACTGCCAAAAAGCCAACCGATAATGATGGCTTGAATGCGCCGGTCCGGGCTGATTCGGACAAAGGCCTCTCGGATCGAGTTGACCGCTCCACTCTGAGTCAGTGTGGCCAGTAAAAGTAGCGCGCCGAAAATGATGTAAACCAGGGATACAGCAAGGATAAGCCCCTGCAGGCTGGCCGCAACAATCACCGGAAACTGAACTTTCCAGGCCCCCCAGGCGATCAGTAGAGTCACGCCATAAGCAATGGCCATAGCGTGCTTGGCAGGCATTCGAAAGCCGACCAGTAGCACCCCTATGGTCAATAGGGGAGTCAGAGCCAGAAGGCTGAGCAATCCAAGGTTGTCTGAGGACAAGATCCTGGAAGTTTAACAGTCCAGAAGAGGAATCGGTAGGTGCGAGGGTGGGTTCTACTCCCCCAAAACCGGATTGCATGTTAGGCTTTTCTCATGGGGAGAATACTTACCCTTATCGTTCTTTTGTGCACCGTTTGTCCCCTTGAGGGAGGCAGAACCTTGCGCATAGGCGGCAAGGACTTTTCCTTTTCCATTACTGAGCCCGAGGGTTGGACGATTGATTTTGCGGCCGCCCAACAGATTGCCAACTTTGTGATGTACCCCACGAACACCACTTGGCGGGAGTCTGATGTCGTTGCTTTCGCCCGCTTTGCACCCAAAGGGTCGCAGGAGACCCTGGAGGTGTTTCTGGAAAACAACCTGAAGGAATTTCAGGAGCGCTGTCCCTTCTACGAAACCGGGGATGTGAAGCTGGAATTGAGAGGAGAGCAGACCTTTGTGGCAAAAGCCCTTCACTGTCCGAGTATGCGGCACGAGATTGTTGCTGTTACCGAGGTTCCGGGTTTCTTTATCACCTTTGTCCTCTCTTCGGATCAGAGGAATCGGCTCCAGAGTGCTCTTTCTCCCTTCCGAGAACTGCTCTCCTCCTTTCTCTGGGTTCCCCGCAAATCTGAAAGCGAACCATCGGTCGAGGACAAGCGGTAACCTGAGGGCTGGCCCGCGGCTCTGACTGCGTCTTACCACGATGAGCAGGCGCCAGCGTTAGTATTTCTTGACGGTCGAGTTGTTCCAGCCCGTATTTCTCACACCCAATCTACTGCGGCGGCAGTTATGGCCGTGGACACGGCCATCTCCCCCGCCTCGCTACGATCAGGTGTGAGAAATGCGGGCTAGGGCGGGTTGAATTTGCTCCATGATTTCGGCAATGTGAAAGTATTGATTGAGCACGTAAAAGTGAATCCCTGCAACGCCGTGGGCGAGTAGATCCTGGGCCTGAGCAACGGTGTGGCGGATACCGATTTCGTGGACTTTCTTCCGGTCATCGCCTGCCTGAGTCAGCTTGCGAAGGAGTTCCGTGGGAATACTGGAGCCGCACATTCGGGTAATCCGCTTGATCTGCTCTCCATTCAAGATCGGCAACAGTCCGGGGACGATGGGTTTCTTGATGCCGACCGCTCGACATCGAGCCACGAAATCATAAAAGAACCGGTTTTCATAAAAAAGCTGGGTGATGATCAGATCGGCACCAGCATCTACTTTTCTCTTTAGATGATTCAGATCGGTTTCGAAATCGGGTGCTTCAATGTGTTTCTCCGGGTAACCGGCTACGGCAATCCCGAACCCCCCGAATTCCCGGATATGCTCCACCAACTCATTGCCGTACCGATAACCTCCCTTGAGTGGCTTGAATTCCGTTTCTCCTTGAGGGGGGTCTCCACGCAGAGCGACGATGTTCTCAATGTTCTCTTTGCGGATGTCGTGCAGGAGTTGGCCGATTTCCTCGCGGGTGCTTCCGACGCAGGTGAGATGATGTGCGACTTCTTTCCCGTAGGTATTCCGAATTTCGGAAACCACTTGTAGGGTACGGTCTCGGGTCGTCCCTAATGCTCCGTATGTCACCGTCAAGAAGGACGGTTTTAAGGCGATCAGTTTAGGTAGCCGCTCTTCGAGTGTGGCCAGGCCCAGATCGCTGTGGGGCGGGAATAACTCGAAGGAAACCACGGGATCGCCGCTGGCGTAAAAATCAGGAAATTTCATCCCCGCTCATCATACCAAGATGCAAGGCCCTTTGCGGCAATCGATTTTTCCATGTATTCTCCAGAATTCCAATGCGAATTTTGATCTTGGGCGGCGGCGCTGTGGGGGCTCTGGTGGCACGGCGCCTGATACGAGAGAAAAACGAAGTCGTCATCGTGGAAGACAGCGAGGAGCGGTGTGTCGAACTCGAGGAAATCCTTGATGCCAAGATCATTCGAGGGAGCGCCAGCAGCATCCGTGTCCTGAAAAAAGCGGGTCTTGGTGAGGCGGAGATGCTCATCGCGGTGACCAATAGCGACGAGGCCAACCTTCTGGGGTGTCTGATTGCCCAGGTTCACTCGGAGATCAAAATCAAAGTGGCCCGCCTTCGCACCCATGAGGTCGATCACTGGCAATCCATTTGCAGCAGTGAAATCCTGAATATTGACTTGGTGATCCATCCGGATCGCGAGACCGCCGACCGCATCCTGCGGGTGGTTGGCCTACCCGGAATTTCAGAAATCCTGGATTTTGCCGAAGGAAGAGTGAAATTAATCGGAACCAACGTCACCCAGGACAGTTGGGTGGTGGGTAAGAGCATGGCCGACCTGGAGAAAAGTGGGCCTCCCAAGAATTCTCTGGTGGCCATGGTCTTCCGAGGGCACAAGGTCATCGTTCCCCGAGGAGAGGACCGACTTCGAGTTGGGGATCACGTTTACATCGTGCTCCCCGCCGACAAGATGTCTGAAACCCTTGAGTTTATGGGTATTCCGGAAGCTAGCCGGGTCAAACGCGTCTTCATCCTGGGGGGCAAGCAAATCGGCATCGAAGTCGCTCTGCAGCTGGAGGAAATGGGTGTTCAGGTGAAACTCTTTGAACGTGACCTGGCTCGCTGCGAGAAGATCTCTGGCCTGGTGGAAACCACCGTGGTGGTTCATGCTGACGGGAGCGATCAGCAAACCCTGGTGGAGGAAAATATTGAGGGCATCGACGCTTTTCTGGCACTGACGGGAGATGATGAGGAGAACATTATCGCATCACTGCTGGCCAAGCGTGTGGGAGCTCGAAAAGCGATCGCACTGGTGAATCGGCTGGACTTTGTACCTATGGCGCAGTTGTTGGGGATCAACTCGATCTTTAGCAGCCGGCTGGTGGTGGTCGATCGAATCCTGCAGTTTGTTCGCAAGGGGCATGTCCTTTCGGTGACCACCTTACGTGAAGAAGAGGCCGAAGCCATCGAGCTGGTGGCCACCCCCGGCGCACGATTTTTAGGAAAGCAATTGAAGGATCTCCATTTGCCTCGTGGTGCGATCGTGGGAGCCATCGTGCGGCCGTCCGGAAAAGTGATCATCCCCCGGGGCGATGCCATCATCCAGGCGGGGGACCGGGTCATCTTCTTCTGTTTGGAACACTTGGTGCCCGAACTCGAGTCGGCTTTTATTGCTGATCTTGGAAGAGGAAAGGCGTGATCCGTTGGCGCAATATTCTGCAAATCGCGGGATACTTTATCCTGGCCTTGGCAGCGAGTTTGGGCCTGGTCGTGCTCTTTGCCCTTTTCCATGACGATGCCGGTTTCGATTCACTGGTTCTGGCCACACTGATTGCAGTGGGTCTGGGAGGTTTTCTCTGCCTGGCTTGCCGCTGTTCTCCCCGGCAAATCTCCAACCGGGAAGGAATTCTGCTGGTCATCATCACCTGGGTTGCTGCCGGCGTGGTTGGGGCCTTGCCCTTTTACTTCTCGGCCCACTTTGGAAACTTCACCGATGCCTTTTTTGAGTCGATCTCCGGGTTCACCACCACCGGAGCTACCATTTTGGAGGACATCGAAGCCCTGCCCAGGAGCCTGCTTTTATGGAGATCCCTGACCCACTGGATCGGAGGAATGGGGATTATTCTATTGGGAATCGCCATACTTCCTCTTATTGGTACCGGCGGGATGGAGCTTTATCGAGCAGAGTTCTCGGGTGCCCGCTCTGAAAGACTGACTCCCCGAATCGCCGAGACTGCACTGGCGTTGTGGAAGCTCTACCTGGCCTTTAGTCTGGCTGAATTTCTTGCCCTATGGGCGGCAGGGATGGATTATTTTGATGCCATCTGCCATACCTTCTCCACCATGGCAACAGGGGGATTCTCTACCCGAAATGCCAGCATAGAGAGTTTTGCCAGCCCCACCATTGAGTTCATCATCATCTTTTTCATGGTGGTGGCAGGTATTAATTTCACACAGCACTATCGCCTCCTGATGGAGCGGCGACCCAGGGCTTTTTTCACAGATTATGAGACTCGATTCTACTTTGTGCTCCTGGCCGCCGCCACGGCTGCCGTAACCTTCACCCTCAGCTTGAGTTCCCCTAACTTTTTTGAGGCCCTCCGGGTGGCTCTTTTCCAGGTGGTGTCGATCATGACCGGGACAGGCTTTTCCTCGGCCGATTTTGGGCTGTGGAGTCCTTTCGCTCAATTGCTGCTCTTGGCCTTGATGTTTGTCGGAGGTTGCACCGGGTCAACGACCGGAGGGATGAAAGTGGCCAGGATATTTCTGCTCTTTCGGGTGGTGGCGCGTGAATTTCGGCGCATTGTGGAGCGACGGGGAATTTTTGCTATTCGCTTCAACCGAGAAGCGGTGAGCGAGAGCACGGTTCAGAGCCTTCTCAACCTGGTCTACATCGCTTTCTTGATCAACTTTGCCGCCTGTATGGCCCTTACAGCTCTAGGCGTGGATGTGTTCACGGCCATCTCAGCGGTTGCCGCCTCGATGTTTAACATCGGGCCCGGGCTGGGTAGTGTCGGACCCTCTGAAACTTATGGGCATCTGCCCCATTTGGCGAAGTGGGTGTTGAGCTTTTGCATGCTGGCGGGACGACTGGAGTATTACACCTTACTGGTTTTGTTCACGGGAGCCTTCTGGAGGAAATAAGCGCTTCCTCCTGTTCCTTGTCCATCTTCCTGCGGAGGGTCTCTTTCTGGACCAGCAACTCAGCGATCTTATCGGAGTCCGAGTTTTCCTTTTCTTCCGCTTTGATTTCCTCCTGTAGTTGACGGATGAGGCGCTCGTCCTTCATTCGTCTGAGTTCCTGGACGCTGCTTCTGATGTCTTCCTCTGACAAAGGAAAGTCCGCCGCTCGCAGAGCCATTTCCTCGATGAGATTTCGATCCGTCTCCTCGCTGATCATCTCTCTCAGACGGATCGTGGTGATTTCCGTGGCCTGCTCCTTGAGCTGAAAGATGCCCTGGAAGATCCTATCGGTTCGCAAGCCTTCGAAGAGTTCCGGTTCCAGCTGCCCGAAGGTGCTGGCAGCCCATTGCTCCTCCAGCATGGCCACCAGCAAAATGTTTTCAGCCGGCGTGCCTTGCTCGGCCGGAACGGAATAGTCGAAGCGGGGGGTCTCCCTTTTCCGAGCAGGCATTTTCCTCATTTCCAGCAGGAGCAGGCTCTCATCAAGGTGCAGTCGAGAAGCGATGCGGGTGACATACTCCGCCCTTTCGATGGGATTGGGAATTTTCACCAGATAGGGCAGGATCTGCGAGACCACCTCCTGCTTTCCCTTGGGGCTAAAAGAATCTCGTTGTTGACTCATGAACTGGGAGAGAACAAAGTCCAGGTAAGACTGTGAGGATTTGAGTTTCTCCCGGTAGGCTTCAGTCCCTTGTTTTCGAAGGAAGACGTCCGGGTCTTCGCCGCTGGGAAGTTGCAGGACATTCACCCGGAAGCCCTGCTCCAGGAAAAGGTCAATGGAGCGCAGCGTAGCTGCTGTTCCTGCTGAATCGGGATCGTAATTGGTGATCACGTTACGGGTATAACGACCCAAAACCTTGACCTGATTTTCCGTCAAGCTGGTACCCAGAGAAGCGACAACATTACGGATCCCGAAGTGAAACGGGATGATGCAGTCAAAGTAGCCCTCCACGATGATGGCGAAGTCGCGCTTTCGGATCTCGTTGCGGGTCAAATCCAGCGGGTAAAGATTACGGCTTTTGCTGTAGAGTGGCGTTTCCGGGGAATTCAGATATTTGGGGATGCCATCTCCCAGGATTCGTCCTCCAAAGGCGATGGTTTTCCCTGAGAGATTATGGATGGGAAACATGATACGGTTGCGGAAGTTGTCGTAATACCCGCCGGAATTTCCTTCTTTGATCAGACCACAGGCCAGCACATCTTTGACATCGAAACCCTGACCTGTGAGTTCCTGCAGGAGGTTTTGTCCTGCAGGAGCATAGCCGATGGAAAACTGATGGATCGTCTCCTGGGTAATCTGGCGGTCCTTGAGATAGGCGAGTGCGTCTTTCTTTCCTTCCAGGCGCCGGGAGAAAAAATGGGTGGCAATTTCCAGTATCTTCAAGAGTCGCTGGCGTCGTACACTCTCGGCTTCACTCTTTTTCGTAGAATGGGGCAGGGGAATGCCCTGGCTTTCAGCCAGTTGGTGTATGGACTCAGGGAAGGTCAGATTTTCCATCAGCATGATGAACTTAAAAATGTCTCCCCCTGCTTGGCATCCAAAACAATAGAAAATCTGCTTGGCCTCGCTGACCGTAAAGGAAGGGGTTTTCTCACTGTGAAAGGGACAGAGAGCCCCGTAATCCTTGCCTTTCTTTTGCAAACGGACGTATCCGCCCACTAAATCCACGATGCTGATACCGTTGCGGACCTGTTCAATGAAGGTGTCGTCGAATCTCATTCGTTATGGGTCTGCAGTTTACGGTCTGGGGTCTGCGGCCTGCGGCGATTGATCAAACTGGCCAGATAACCGGCCCCGAAGCCATTGTCGATATTGACTGCCGCCACGTTGGCCGAGCAGCTGTTGAGCATCCCCAGCAGGGCCGCCAGGCCTCCAAAGGAGGCTCCATAGCCGATGCTGGTGGGAACGGCGATAATGGGAAGATCGACCAGGCCCCCCACCACGGTGGGTAAGGCTCCCTCCATGCCAGCCACCACGATGGCCACCGTGCACGATTGAAGAACTTCTCGCTGAGCCAGGATCCTGTGCAATCCGGCCACGCCCACGTCGTAGCTGCTGACCACTTCGTTCCCCATGAATTGGGCGGTCACCAGTGCTTCTTCAGCTACCGGGATGTCTGCAGTACCGGCGCTAAAGACGCCAATTTTACCTCTTCCTTCCGGGGGCGGTTCAGGGCTGATGGTCACGGCCTGGCAATGGGGGTGGTACTCGCAGAATTCGTAGCGGGGTTGCAACTTTTCAAAAACCTCCAAGCCGGCG
>JACZQQ010000005.1 GCA_022545645.1 Acidobacteriota bacterium
GAACTCTTCAACCTGAACACCCAGATTTCTCAGATTCACAACAACAGATTTTATTCGGTCGGATTCCTTCTTGCGCAGTTCTTCGCCTCCCCGGACACGGAGTCCCTGTTCCAGGCGCGTGGCCAGGACAGCTAGAGCAGGAATTTCGTCGATCATGTTGGGGAGCCACTTCCCGCTAATTTCGGCGGGAAATCTCCTGAGCGGCTCACGGCTGAAACAAACTTTCAGGTCACAAACAGGTTCTGCGTTGAACTCCCGAGGATTTGTTCTCTCAACCCGGGCTCCCGCGTCTTCCAGCAGAGTGAGCAGACCGGTGCGAGAAGGATTGACTCCGACCCTTCGCAGGCAGATCTCGGCATCGGGAACGAGAAGAGCGGCCACAATGAAAAACATAGCCGCTGAAAAATCTCCGGGGATTTCCATTGGAACCGCCTTTAAAGATGCTGGCCCTTTCACTTTCAATTGCTGATCCGCTTCCGTCAAGACGACGTCAAAGAAGGGTAATGCACGCTCCGTGTGATCACGCGACGGAACCTCTTCCACCACTGTGGTCTCTCCTTGGGCCATCAGTCCGGCCAGAAGAACGCACGATTTCACCTGAGCACTGGCCATCGGCAATCGGTAATGAATTCCCCGCAGCTGTGAACCGGTAATGCGCAAGGGCGGAAATTCATCCTGGATCGCCTCGATTCTTGCTCCCATTTGGGTGAGAGGTCGGATGATCCGCTCCATGGGCCGACCATTCAAAGAGTCATCTCCCTGGATAGTGGAAACGAATGGGGAAGCAGAAAGCAGGGCGGAAAGAAGGCGAATGGTGGTTCCACTGTTTCCGGCGTCGAGAAGCTCCTTGGGCTTCTGAAACCGCTTCCATCCTTCACTTTGGATTTCGACCTCATTTGTGGATTGCCGGATCCCTATGCCGAGTTCTCTGAGACAGCGAAGTGTCGATTGACAATCCTCACTCTGTGAGAATTGAGAGATGCGGGTAGTCCCTTGGGCCATGGCTCCGAGAATGGCATAGCGGTGCGAAATCGATTTGTCCCCGGGTAGGGTAATCTCTCCCCGCAAAGAGGAGACGGGTTGAATGCGCATGTTATATGTAGTTCGCCTAGTTTACCGACGGGTGACCGAAAAATCCCAGTTGCAGATCGATTTCTTTCAAGCGCTTGATCTTGTCTCTGTATTCAGCTGCCTTTTCAAACTCAAAGCGCTCGGCGGCAGCTCTCATTTGGGTCTCTAGTTTTGTCATCTCTGCCCTGATCTCTTCTGCCGAGGAGTACTCCTCTATTTCTTCTGCCACGACGGAGATCTGAGAGTAATCCAGCTGTGTCATCTGCAGAAAGGTGTCGTCCACGGGTTTGAGAATGGTTTGAGGGGTGATGCCATTTTGCTGATTGTATTCTTGTTGGATTTTCCGACGCCGTCGAGTTTCTTCAATGGCCCTGGACATCGAATGGGTGACCACATCGGCGTACATGATGACCTTTCCATGAACGTTGCGGGAGGCACGGCCTGAGGTTTGGATCAGAGAGGTGCCACTGCGCAAAAATCCTTCCTTATCCGCATCCAAAATAGCAACCAGGGACACTTCGGGCAGATCCAGACCCTCCCTCAGGAGGTTGACTCCGATCAAGACATCAAACTTGCCCAGCCGAAGGTCCCTCAGAATCTTCACCCGATCCAGGGTGTTGATCTCCGAGTGAAGATAGCATACGGCAACACCGAGTTCGGTGTAGTATTCGGACAGTTCCTCAGCCATTCGTTTGGTTAGGGTGGTCACCAAGACCCGTTCTTTTTGTTCCGCTCGTTGACGAATTTCCTCCAGCAAGTCCTCGATCTGGCCTTTGACTGGCCGCACCTCTATGGGCGGGTCCATGAGGCCCGTGGGCCGGATAATCTGCTCGACGATTTCTCCACCGCATCGCTGCAGTTCGTACGGTCCCGGGGTGGCCGATACGTAAACCGATTGAGGCAAACGGGATTGTATCTCGGTAAAGTTGAGAGGTCGGTTGTCCAAGGCGGAGGGCAAACGGAAGCCGTACTTCACCAAATTGAGCTTTCGTGAACGGTCACCCTCGTACATACCCCGTAGCTGTGGGACCGTGACGTGGCTTTCATCAATAAAGACAATGGCATCCGAGGGAAAGTAGTCCATGAGCGTCGGAGGTGGCTCTCCGGGCAGCCGACCCGTCAAGTGACGAGAATAGTTCTCGATTCCCCGACAGTATCCCACCGTCTTGATGATCTCCAGATCAAACATGGTGCGCTGATGAACCCGTTGAGCCTCGACCAGCAGGCCTTCCTTTTCTAACCGAGTACGATGCTCCTCCAACTCCATTCGGATACTCTCCACTGCAGTCTCCCACTGACTTCGAGGCATGACGTAGTGAGATTTGGGATAGATGGGAACCCGCTGATGTTCCTTGATGATCTCTCCCGTGAGGGGATCAAACTGGTAGATGGCGTCAATTTCATCTCCAAAAAGTTCGATCCGGACTCCATAATCACCGTAGGCAGGAATGATTTCAATCACGTCGCCGCGAACTCGAAAGGTACCTCTCTTCAGCTCCAGATCGTTGCGTTCATACTGGATCTCGACCAATTTGTGCAGGATCTCCCGACGATTGATCTGCTGGCCCTTGCTCAACATGGCGACCATCCCGTAGTAGGCCTCGGGTGATCCCAAACCATAAATACAGCTGACGCTTGCCACGATAATGCAGTCGCGCCGTTCGAACAGCGATCGGGTTGCCGAATGACGCAGTCGATCGATTTCGTCGTTGATCAGTACTTCCTTTTCGATGTAAGTATCGCTTGAAGGGATGTAGGCTTCGGGCTGGTAGTAGTCGTAGTAACTGACGAAGTATTCGACGGCGTTGTGCCGGAAAAATCTTTTGAATTCCTGATAAAGCTGGGCAGCCAGGGTTTTGTTGTGGCTCAAGATCAGGGTGGGTCGATTGACCTCTTCGATGACCTTGGCCATGGTGAAGGTCTTTCCTGATCCGGTGACCCCCAGCAAGACTTGATCCTGTCGGCCTTCTTCGATCTTTCCCACAAGTTCACGGACGGCTCTCTCCTGGTCTCTGCTGGGACGAAAGGGACTTTCCAGCTTGAATTCAGCCGATTCGGCCCAGGCCTGCCCGTAAGAAATACCTGAGTAGGAGAGTTGCTTTGAATCCGACACAACCGATCATTATAATTCAATCGGAGATTAGCAGATTAGGAGATTAGGCTTAAGCCTGTCCCTAATCCTAATCTCCTAATCTTTCTGACAGGGGCGCTGGCTAGAATCGAGACTCGGCTTCTTGTTCTCTTCAAATGTTAAACTCAAAGTGGATTCGGAAGTCGAAGATCAGTCAAATATTTCTCGCCGAACGGTGAGGGAAGGGTGCACTGTCGTGTCGAAGGAACGCGGGGAAACCAAGCTGGGCTGCCTGGTGCTGGTCGTGCTGGTAGCCATGCTGGGTTACTTGTGCTATCGGGTCATCCCTGTGTACTTGGAGCGGGATGGATTTCATGATGACTTGCTCACCATTGCCGGAAGAGCCACCCTTCAAGGATGGGGAAATCGCAGAATCATCAACCGAGTGATGCAGCTAGGCGAGGACAGGAACTTCACAGTCGAACAAAAGGACATCCAAGTCCAGCATATCCGTGGCCGACCGGAGGTGGTTATTGTGGTGAACTATAGTAGAACCGAGGAATTTCCCGGGGGTTACGTGTATAAGTTTTATTTCCGCTCTGTCGCCCCGGGTCTCCTTGGGTTTTAGGAGAGATGTCGGGGATTCCAGATCCCCGTTCAAAGTTCCACTCCTCAGGCTGCGGGTGGACTTGCATCTGACACGTAAACCCTTTAACTTCACAGACTGATGCGTATTCTGGTCACGGGTGGAGCGGGTTTTATAGGCAGTTTCTTGTGCGAGGCTCTGCTCGATGAAGGGCACGAGGTGATCTGTCTGGATAACCTCTTTTCTGGATTCAGGCGTAATATCCAACCTTTTCGAACCAACCCATCTTTCGAATTCATTCGGCACGACGTGGTTGAACCGATACTCTTGGAAGTGGACCAAATCTACAACCTGGCTTGTCCGGCATCGCCGGTTCACTACCAGTACAATCCGGTCAAGACTGTTAAAACCAATGTGATGGGAACCATCAACATGCTTGGTATGGCCAAGCGGGTGAAGGCTCGCATCCTGCAGGCCAGCACATCAGAAGTGTATGGAGATCCGCAGGTGCACCCACAGCCGGAAGAGTACTGGGGTAATGTCAATCCCGTCGGATCGCGCAGTTGTTACGATGAGGGGAAGAGGGTGGCTGAGACACTGATGATGGACTACCATTCCCAAAACGCAGTGGATATCCGAATTGCACGGATCTTCAATACTTACGGTCCTCGAATGTCCATAGACGACGGTCGTGTCGTGAGTAATCTGATTGTGCAGGCCCTTCGGGGTGAGCCGATGACCGTTTATGGAGATGGATCCCAGACTCGATCCTTCTGCTATGTCTCTGATCTGGTACGGGGATTAAGGAAGCTGATGGACCAGGAAGATGTCCACCGTCCGGTCAACCTTGGCAATCCGGTGGAAGTCTCTATTCTTTCCTTCGCCGAACGGGTTCGTGAACAGACGGGAACAGTCTCGCAGATCTGCTTTGAGCCTTTACCCTCGGATGATCCGGTGAGGCGAAGACCGGACATTGCTCAAGCCCGCAAATTGCTAGACTGGGAACCGGAGGTGGACCTGGAAGAAGGATTGAGACTCACGGTGGATTATTTCGACGACTTGCTCCACAAGTGAGTTCTGTAAGATACTCTGCCAGAATCGGCCCGGTTCTTGTAGGCTAAAGGAGCCTGTCCGAGTAATAGGTGAGGTTCCTAAGAAGGAGTGTTGAAGTGCTGGCAAATTACGTCCCAATTCTCATTTTCATCCTGGTTGCTCTGTCTCTTCCGGTGGTAGGGCTGGTTGTGGGGAAATTGATTCGTCCCTACAGACCTCATGCCACAAAGCTTATGCCCTACGAGTGTGGGGTGGATCCGGAGGGTGATGCGCGGGATCGATTTTCGAATCGCTTTTATATCATTGCCATTTTGTTCGTGGTCTTCGACGTCGAAACCGTCTTTTTATTTCCATGGGCCATCATTTATGATGACCTGGCTCTCTTTGGATTTATCGAAATGCTCGTCTTCTTGGGAATTCTGGTTGTGGGCTATTTTTACGTGTGGAAAAAAGGAGCCTTAGAGTGGGTATAATTGAAAATCGGATGGAGAAGAACATCGTGACCACGACGGTGGATTCGGTCTTCAACTGGGCTAGGAAGTCCTCTCTTTGGCCTATGACGTTCGGGCTGGCCTGTTGCGCCATTGAAATGATGGCCACAGGCGCCTCTCGGTTTGACATGGACCGATTCGGGGCCGGAATCTTTCGGCCTTCACCCCGCCAATCGGATCTCATTATCGTTGCAGGCACGGTGACTCTGAAGATGGCGGAGGTCGTTCAGCGACTGTACGACCAAATGCCGGAACCGAAGTGGGTCATCTCCATGGGGGCCTGTTCCAGCGTAGGTGGGCCCTTTGATACCTATTCAACTCTGCAAGGAGTGGATAAGGTGATTCCGGTGGATGTTTACATTCCTGGATGTCCACCCCGGCCTGAAGCGCTGCTCTATGGATTGATGCGACTGCAGGATAAGATCGATCAGATGACCATTGCCAAAGAGGAAAAGCAGCTTCCGGTTGGCTAGTGTCTCTTCCGAGGAATACCTTGACATTTGCTGATGGGGCTTGCGAGGCGAGATCAAGGAGCGAGGAGAAGGCGATGCAGGGACATCGGCGACGACGAGCGACACAGAGGTCGCCCGCAATCCCCATCAGCCCGAAGGGTGGTGGCGGGACGGCATCGATTTCTTTGTCTCTCCTCCTCCGCGATGCACATAGACATCGCGTCGTCGTCGTTTCGCGAACTCGAAGCCGTCGCGCTCGCCACAAATGTTATGGTATTCCTCGGACGAGACACTAGATGAGCGAGAATGAGCCGATTGAGTTTCTTGGTGTGAGATGAGCGAAGAGGACGAACCGAAGCAACCGCAAAAGCCAGAAAGCCCGGAGGCTCCAGCTCCCGAAGCCGAGGAGAAGGAGACTGCGGCGCCTTCAGAACCGAGCCCAGAATCGGCTGCACCCGAGAAGCCAGAAAGCCCGGAGGCTCCGGGTCCCGAAGCCGGGGAGAAGGAAACCCCGGCGCCTTCAGAGCCCAGCCCAAAGTCGGCTGCACCCAAGAAAGCTGCTAAACCTGCTCCCCCCAAGGCAGCTAAGAAAAAAGTCCTCTCTTACGAAGATCTGGAAGAGGATACTCTCCTGCAGAAGCTGAAAGAGAAGTTTTCCGAAGGGATTGTTTCGGGACAGTCTTTTCTCAAACAACCCACCTACACGGTTTCTGTGGACTGTCTGTACGACGTCATGATCGAGCTCAAGGACAGTCCGGATTGGGACTTCGACTATCTCATCGATCTGACCGCTTTGGATTACCTAGGAGACGAACAGCGGTTTTGTATGGTCTATCATCTCTATTCCTACAAGCACGATAGGCTGATTCGAATCAAAGCCCGCATATCGGAGGAGGAGGCCGTACCTTCAGTGACTTCTATCTGGAAGACCGCTAATTGGATGGAGAGGGAAGTCTACGACATGTTCGGCATCGATTTTTCCGGACATGATGATCTGAAGCGGATTCTCCTTCCCGATGATTGGCACGGGCATCCTTTGCGCAAGGATTACGATATTAAATTACAGGACCAGGCCTGGATCAAGAAGCACCTAAACATCATAAAAACTCCCGCATGAAGACAACTGTGGAAGAATCGACCGTTCTCGATGCCAAGGTCCTGGAGCTGAACATGGGCCCCCAGCACCCGTCTACTCACGGTGTGCTTCGAGTGAAATTGAAACTGGATGGTGAACGGGTGCTGGATGCGGAGTGCATCATCGGTTATTTGCACCGGGGTGTGGAGAAGATCAGCGAGAATCGGTCTTACATCAAGTGTGTTCCCTACTACGACAGAACGGATTACATTGCGGCGGTTTCCAACGTCTATGGCTATCTCCTGGGCGTGGAGGCGATGATGCAGATCGAGGTGCCGAAACGTGCCCAGTATATCCGCATCATGATGACGGAGTTTAGCCGTATATCGAGCCATCTGCTCTGGTTGGCCACTCATGCCATTGATATCGGGGCCATGACCGTGTTCTTGTATTGTTTCCGGGAGCGGGAGGAAATTCTCAAACTGTTCGAGGCCCTCTTCGGTGCCCGGTTGACCACCCACGCTTTCCGAGTGGGTGGCCTTTGGAAGGACCTGCCCGCAGGCTTTGAAGAGGCAGCGCGCAAATTCATCGATGAGTTCCCCGAAAGAGTGGACGAATATGAGCAGTTGCTCACCAAGAACCGAATCTGGATGGCTCGGACCCAGGGAATCGGGGTGATTTCCGGAAAAGAAGCCATCGAATGGGGATTGACCGGTCCCGTGTTGCGCGGTTCCGGGATGAAGCATGACGTCCGGAAGGATCGTCCTTATGGAGGATACGAAGAGTTCGATTTCGATGTTCCGGTGGGTGAAAACGGAGATACCTACGATCGCTACCTGGTTCGCCTGGAGGAGATGCACCAGAGCCGGAGAATCATCCAGCAGGTCTTGGATCGGCTGCCGGATGGACCCGTTCGCGGGAAGGCACCCAAGATTGTCAAACCGCCCGTGGGCGAGTACTACTCGGGTATTGACGGCCCTCGGGGAGAGCTGGGTTACTATATTGTCAGTGACGGCTCGGCACAGCCCTTTCGGGTGAGAATCCGTCCCCCGACGTTTATCAGCTTGCAGGTCTTGCGCCGGTTAGTGAGGGGGCATTTGATGGCAGATGTGATTGCCATTATCGGCACCCTGGACATCGTATTGGGTGAGGTCGACCGATGATCGAGATCTTGCTCATTTACGCCATTATTCCCTTGATCAAGATTGCCGTGATCGTGTTGTTCCTTTCCGGGGCGATCGCCTACTTGACGCTGCTGGAACGCAAGTTGATTGCCCACATCCAGGTTCGCCTCGGTCCCATGAGGGTGGGATGGCACGGTCTTCTTCAGCCCATCGCCGATGGTCTGAAGTTTCTGCTCAAAGAAGACATTGTGCCAGCCAAAGCCGACGCTTTGATTTTCACCATTGCACCGGCGATTTCCTTGCTTCCCGCCTTCCTGGTCTTTGCAGTGGTGCCTTTCGGGCCTCCTGACATGTTGAAGGACTTTTTGAGCTGGATCCTGGGCTGGTTCCCGTTCCTTAACCTTGACCCGGAGACGATTGCAAGGATCGCCGAAAATTCCATTGCTTCCGGGGGATACGTGACCGACATCAACATCGCTGTCCTCTTTGTTTTGTCGGTCTCCTCGGTCGGTATTCTGGGGATCATTCTGGGAGGATGGGCTTCCAACAGCAAGTTTCCCCTGCTGGGGGCACTGAGATCCTCCGCTCAGATGGTCAGCTATGAAGTGGCCCTGGGATTCGCCATCATCGGAGTCCTTTTGGTGGCGGGTTCTCTGAGCCTGGTGGAGATTGTTCAGAATCAGCAGCAAGAGCAGATCTGGTATGTCTTTGTCCAACCCGTGGCCTTTGTCCTCTTTTTCATCTGTGGGCTGGCGGAAACCAATCGCCTTCCCTTTGATCTCCCTGAGGCCGAAACCGAGCTGGTCGGAGGTTTTCACACCGAGTACAGTGGATTTCGATTTTCACTGTTTTTCCTGGCAGAGTACGCCAATATGATTGCCGTTTCCGCCATAGGCGTGATCCTGTTTTTGGGGGGATGGCTGCGGCCCTTTCCGAACTCTGACTGGTTGAGTTTCCTCGATTTTATCCCAGGCGTGTTATGGTTCCTGGGCAAAGTATTCATGTTCCTTTATATTTTCATCTGGTTGCGGGGAACCTTGCCCCGCTTCCGGTTTGATCAACTGATGCAATATGGCTGGAAGATCTTCTTACCTGTGGCACTGGGCAATGTTGTTGTCACAGCGGCAGTTCTTCTTGCATTTTTGTGAGACTGAAGAATGATGGATTTCTTGAGGCGCATCTTTTTCGTCGATATCTTGAAAGGTTTGGCGTTGACTTTCCGGTACACCTACCGGAAGGTCTACACGGAACAGTACCCGCTTGAAAAGCCGAAGCTGGCGGGAAGGTATAGGGGAGCACCCCGTCTCAACAATGATCCCGTGACCGGAGAGACCCTTTGTATCGCCTGCGATCTTTGTGCCGAAATCTGTCCCGAAGATCTCATCGTCGTGGGTTCACAGCGCGATCCAGAAAGTCGAAAAAAAGTCCTCACCCATTACACGTTTGATACGTCGCGTTGCCTTTTTTGTGGGCTGTGTCAGGAGGTGTGTCCGACCAACGCCATCGAATTGACCCAGGATTTCGAACTGGCTGCCTATGATCGAAGATCCATGGTCTGGGATCGAAAGCAGCTGGAAAAAGGATGGGATCGGATCCATTTCGGAAAGGATTACCACAAGTGAGTGGTGACAGGAGATTAGGGACAGGCCCCCGGGGGCCTGTCCCTAATCTCCTGTCACCTGGAACCTAATCCATGGAAGCTACTCTTTTCTACATACTGGCCACCATGCTGGTGGTCTTTGCCATCCTGACGGTGACGGCGGCCAATCCCGTTCGCAGTGCCGTTTTTCTGATCTCCGCTCTGTTGAGCATGGCTGGGTTTTTCTTTCTCCTTGAAGCCGAGTTCGTTGGAGCGGTTCAGATTCTGGTGTATGTGGGTGGAATCATGGTGTTGTTTCTTTTTGTCATTATGCTGGTCAGTGTTCGGGAGGTGGAGGGTCAAAGGAGGGCAAATCGTCAGTGGAAAACGGCGCTGGTCCTGGGCATCGTGCTTTCCTTTGAACTGGTGTTTTTTGTGGTGCAGGGCGCCGAGGTCTTTAGTGCCGACACCATCGATCAGCAATTTTTGAATCTGGATTCTCAGACTGGAAATACGGAGACGGTGGGCGGCCTGCTGTACAGCACCTATCTTCTTCCTTTTGAAATAGCTTCCGTATTGTTGCTGGTGGCCATGATCGCGGCAGTCGTATTGACGCAGAAGCGGCTTTGATATGGTGGATGTAACACATTATCTGGTTCTCAGTACCATCGTTTTTTCGATTGGAGTGGTGGGGGTTCTCACCCGCAGAAATGTCATCATCATTTTGATGTCGATTGAACTGATGCTCAACTCGGTCAACTTGAACCTGGTTGCTTTTTCCGACCGGCTTCAGGATCCCTCGGGCCAGGTTTTCGCTGTTTTTGTCATCACCGTGGCCGCAGCAGAGGCGGCTGTTGGTCTGGGCATTATCATTGCTCTGTTCCGCAACAAAGAAACGGTGAATGTGGACGAGATCGACCTGATGAGAGGATAGCTGATGCGCAACTATTTCTGGCTCATTCCTCTATTTCCGCTCCTCGGGTTTATTCTTAATGGCGGTTTCGGTCTCTGGCAGGTGGCCCGAACCGGAAACCGTCCCGCCAAACCCTTTGTTTACTGTGTGGCCTGTGGAAGTATCCTGCTTTCTCTGCTTCTTTCGCTGAGTTGTTTTATTGCCCTTCTGCAGCTCGACCCTCACGATCGTGTTTGGGAGTTTGAGCTCTTCAGCTGGATCCATGGGCCAGCCCTCCAAACGGTCACCGGTGATCTGGCCAACTTTCATGTCTCCTGGGGATTCCAGCTGGATCCGCTCTCGGCGGTGATGATTCTTGTGGTTACGGGCGTGGGCTTTCTCATCCACGTGTATTCCATCGGCTACATGGCGGATGAGGAAGAGGGTTTTTATCGCTTCTTTGCCTACATGAACCTTTTTATGTTCATGATGCTGACCCTGGTTCTCGCCAACAACTACTTGTTGATGTTTGTGGGGTGGGAAGGGGTTGGCCTCTGTTCGTATCTGTTGATTGGCTACTACATTGACAAAAAGAGTGCCGGGGACGCGGCCAAAAAAGCCTTTGTGGTCAACCGGATCGGCGATTTTGCCTTCATCATCGGCATGCTCATGATCTTCACCTATTTCGGTTCCCTGGATTTCACCGAGGTGTTTGATGGGGTGGAGGAAATGTTTCCCACGCCGGAAACCCTGTGGGGCCCTCTGTGCTGGATTGCCTTGCTGTTGTTTATTGGTGCCGCCGGAAAGAGTGCCCAGATTCCCCTTTTCGTGTGGTTGCCCGACGCCATGGAGGGACCCACACCGGTGAGTGCTCTCATCCACGCAGCGACCATGGTGACCGCGGGAGTCTACATGGTGGCCCGTTCCAGTGCCATCTACAGTCGCGCGCCTGATGTGCTCTTCATTGTGGCGGTGGTGGGGATTTGTACGGCCTTATTGGCAGCCTCCATCGCCATGTTCCAGCAGGACATCAAGAGGGTACTTGCCTACTCGACCGTGAGTCAGCTGGGCTATATGTTCGCCGCCCTGGGTGTGGGAGCCGCAGCGGCGGGTATCTTTCACCTGATGACCCATGCTTTTTTCAAAGCCCTGCTCTTTTTGGGATCGGGAAGCGTCATTGCGGCTCTGCATCACGAGCAGGATATGAGAAAAATGGGAGGTCTGAAAAAGTACCTCCCCAGAACGTGGTGGACGATGGGGATAGCCACTCTGGCTATTGCGGGTGTCCCCGGCCTGGCCGGTTTCTTTTCCAAAGATGAAATCCTGTGGCGATCCTTCAGCAACCCGGAAGGCCACCTGGTCTTTTGGTTGGTAGGAGTCCTGGTGGCGGGGATGACGGCCTTTTACATGATGCGAATGATGTTTCTCACCTTTCACGGGGAGGAGAGGCTCTCGCCGGAGGTGGCAAGTCACGTCCATGAATCTCCCAGCGTGATGACCGTACCCTTGGTCATTCTGGCCGTGGGTTCTGTTTTTGTGGGATATTTGGGTCTACCCGCCTGGCTGGGGCTGGGTCCCAATGTGTTTGAGCAGTTTCTCGAGCCTGCCTTTGAAACCAGTTATCATGGGGCAGGCGAATCGGTTCACGCGGCACACTCCACCGAGATTCTCCTGACCCTGGTTTCCGTTGCCTTGGCCGGACTGGGAATCTATCTGGCCTATCAGTTCTTCCTGAAACACAAAGAAAAAGCGGCCCGGTTGCGCGAAAGATTCAGTGGCCTTCACAGCATCATTTACAACAAGTACTACGTGGACGAGGCCTATGATTTCCTGTTCGTCAGTGGGGGCACGGGTTGGGGCCGATTCTTTGGAGCGAAGAATTGGGGGCGGTTCCTGTCGGCCTTCGACAACAACGTGGTGGACGGGGCCGTCAATAACAGTGCCGCAATGACCAAATTTGTAGCTTGGGTCTCAGGACGGGTGGACATCCACTTCGTGGATCGTATTGTCAATCTTGTAGCCGAAACTTTTGAGTTCTTCAGTACCGTGCTACGGAAGATTCAAACCGGGCTGGTGCAGCGATATGCCCTATTCTTTGTGATCGGGATTATCCTGGTGATCAGCTTTTACCTCTACATGGGAGTCTAGTCGATGAGTTTTTTTATGGAGAATATTCTCACAATCGTGTGTTTTTTCCCTCTCCTTGGAGTGGTGCTTATTGTCTTGTGGCCAAGAAGAGAGGGACAGGAGGATGCGGTGAGGTGGATTGCCAATATCGTGGCCTTCATCGGTTTTCTCATCTCTTTGCCGCTCATCACCCTTTTTAACGATGCCCAGTACATTGATGCCGATACCGGCATGAGATTTGTGATCCGGGCCAACTGGATTGATGCCATTGGTGCCCAGTACTCCTTGGGTATTGATGGAATCAGCATGCTGCTGATCCTGCTGACGACACTCATGGGATTTATTGCGATTCTCTCCTCCTGGTCAGCGATCAAGGAGCGGGTTAGAGAATATTATTGCTATTTTCTACTGCTTCAAGTGGGGATGTTAGGGGTGTTCATGGCGCTGGATTTCTTCCTTTTCTATGTCTTTTGGGAAGTCATGCTGGTGCCCATGTATTTCATCATTGGGGTGTGGGGAGGACCTCGGAAGCTGTATGCGGCCATAAAGTTCTTCCTTTACACATTGGCCGGTTCGGTCCTTTTGCTTTTGGGTATCCTGGCCCTCTACTTCTATCACCACAGCGTGACGGGCGTTTGGTCTTTCGACATTCTGGCCATGCAGCAGCTGGGCATTCCTGCCGACCTACAGTGGTGGATCTTCCTGGCTCTTTTCCTCGGTTTTGCCATTAAGGTCCCCATGTTTCCCTTCCATACCTGGCTTCCTGATGCTCACGTCGAAGCTCCTACCGCCGGGTCCGTCATTCTGGCCGCCATACTCCTGAAGATGGGGACCTACGGGTTCGTGCGCCTCAGCTTACCGATTCTTCCCCAGGCCAGCATGGACTTCTTAAAGTTTTTGTTGGTGCTCTGTGTGATTGGCATTATCTACGGTGCCCTGGTGGCCATGATGCAGCAGGATATGAAGAAGCTGGTGGCCTACTCTTCGGTCAGCCATCTGGGCTTTTGTATGTTAGGTGTTTTCATTGCCACTCCGGTGGCTCTGGAGGGTGGAATTCTGCAGATGATTAACCACGGAATTTCCACGGGAGCTCTCTTTTTGATCGTGGGTATCATCTATGAGAGGCGTCACACCCGGATGATCGCCGATTTCGGGGGTCTCTCCCAGAATATGCCGGTTTTCGCCGTTGTCTTTCTGATCATGACCCTCTCCTCCATCGGTATGCCTGCTCTCAACGGATTCATTGGCGAGTATATGGTCCTTCAAGGGGTGTTTGCAGATCCGGTATACAGGCTCTGGGCCGTTTTTGGAGCTGTGGGCATCGTTCTGGGAGCGGCCTACATGTTGTGGTTTTACCAGCGTGTGATGTTCGGTCCCCTGGACAATCCGGAAAACCAGAATCTTTCGGACTTGAACTTGCGGGAAGTGGCAACCTTTGTGCCCTTGATTATTCTGGCCTTCTGGATCGGTCTTTACCCGAATACATTCCTGGATTATCTCCATGAGCCGGTCAATCAGATCGTGGAAAGAGTCCGCCCGGGCGAGTTCAGTCCTCTTCCAGCTCAGGCGGTGGTGAGGGAGTAATCGATGCCTGAAGTTCCACAGAATCCTCTCGAATTCTTCCTGCAGAACGCTGCAGCCATAGGACCTCCACTCCATTTGATCCTCTGGGGACTGGTGATCTTATGCTGGGGCTTTTGGACCCTGCCTCGCAATGGGGGTCGCGGCCTCCTCTATCGATTTTTGCGCCTGTTTCAACACCCTGCTGTCCTAGCCGTTGGCGGGTTGACCATGGCCTCCCTTCAGCTTTACCGGCTTTGGGGAGTGAATTCGGGTCCCGCCTTTTACAACATGATCACGCTCGATTCCTTTGCCATGTACTTCGATATGCTGTTTCTGGTGGCCGCTCTTCTGGTCGTGATCATGTCCTATAAATACCTGGACATTGAAGAGGAACAGCACACGGAGTACTACGCACTGATTCTTTTCGCCACCGCCGGGATGATGTTTATGGCCGGAGCCATCGATCTGGTCAGTCTTTTCGTCAGTCTTGAGCTGATGTCCATTGCCACCTATGTCCTGGTTGGTTTTCTGCGAGGCAAAAAGCGATCCAATGAAGCATCACTCAAGTACTTCCTGCTGGGGGCTTTTTCTACGGGTATTATTCTCTATGGCATGTCACTGGTCTACGGGCTGGGTGGCAGTACAAACCTGAATGAAATCGGACGGCAGATCACCCAGCTGGAAGACAACAGCCTCCTGACGCTGTCCCTCCTGATGATGATGGCGGGCTTATGCTTTAAGATCGCCGCGGTACCGTTTCACATGTGGGTTCCCGATGCCTATGAGGGAGCACCCACTCCCATCACGGCCTTCATGTCGGTGGCGGTAAAAGCGGCAGCTTTTGCCATCTTCTTTCGAATCCTTTTCGTCGCCTTTGAAGGTTTGTGGGAACTCTATGTGTTCCCGTTAGCACTCATTTCAATGGTGACCATTACCCTGGGAAACGTGGCTGCGCTCACCCAGAATAATGTCAAGAGATTGTTGGCCTACTCCAGCATTTCTCATGCCGGTTTCGTCCTCATGGGAGTGGTAGCGGGCACTGAGCGGGGAATCACCGCCTCGGCAATTTATTTACTGGCCTATACCTTTATGAACCTGGGGATCTGGGCAGGGGTGATCCTGTTGCGGCGCAAGGATATCCCTGGGGAGAGAGTGGAGGATTTCGACGGCCTCTTCTTCAGACACCCGGCAGTGGCGGTTTTGATGTTGGTTTTCTTCCTGTCCCTGGCAGGCATTCCTCCTTTGGCAGGATTTATCGCCAAGTACTACGTTTTTACTGCCGTGCTGGAGGTCGCCTTCACCCAGGGTGAACCCTACTCGTCCTTGATGGTCTGGCTGGCAGTGGTGGGTGCTCTGAACGTGGTGGTCTCGATATTCTATTATCTCCGGATTGTGGTCTCGATGTTCATGAAGACGGAGTATCTGCCTGTTCCCCTGAGCTTTTCGAAGGGATTGGTGGTGGTGCTGGTGGTGACGGGAGTCTTCACCCTTCTGATCGGGGTCTACCCCGAGCCCTTTATCCGACTCGCTCAATCCGTCAACCTGCCGCTGATTTAACAGACAACAGACAACAGACAACAGACAATTGCCTCCTGGGCGCTGACCCTGGTCAGCGGAAATTCCAAATCCTAAATTCAAAATCCCAAACAAATTCAAAATTCAAAGTTCAAAACCTGAAACCTGGAACCTGAAACCTGGAGCCTGTCTTCTCATTGATCTAGCCCATCTTCTCTGCTATGATCCATTTTTTTTTGAGCTGGGGGGCATCATGTCCGGTCAGCGTGATCATTTTCTGGCAAAATCTCTTGAGTCCTTGCAGGAAAATATCCGCCGATCAGGACCGGCTGCAACAGCCAGTTATACCTTGGTGGGAGCCGTACTGCTCCTGGGTGGTATCGGTTATCTGTTGGACCAGTGGCTCATGACCTCGCCCTGGTTCTTGCTGGGTGGATTATTATTGGGCATGGTCGTCGGTTTTTACGAGATAGCCAAGGCGGTCTGGAAACGGTGAAAATCCAGGCGTGCATCATTTTTTCGTGTATAGGCTCCTGGGCACTTGTCTCGTTGATGTTTCCTCATGTGGCAGTGGAGATTCTCCTGGGAATGTTGAGTCCGCTGCTGTTGGCGATAGGAACCCTCATACTGGTGGAAAGAACCTACCGAAAGGCTCCCCAAAAGCTGACCTCACTGATGACCCAGGCTTTTTTGGGTAAGATGTTGTTTTATGGGGTTTACGTCGGTGTCATTGTGGGCTTCTATTCGTTTCAGGCCCTGCCCTTTGCGGTCAGTTTCACCGTCTATTTCATAGGACTCCATCTAACCGAAGCACTATACTTTCAAGCCCTGTTTAGAGCAGAGAGAAGGCCCCGGGTGGTGGAGAACGGGTGGTAGAGAAGAGATGATGATGCCGGATGAAGGGAGCGAATCCGTAGGCTTCAATCCCGGAGAGGTGATCATTGAGCACGTTTCAAACAGCAGCATTGATCATCCCATTTTCGAACTGCCAACGGTATTGGGCATCAACTTCTCGGTGACCAAGCATGTCTTGATGCTTTGGATTGTGGCGGTCCTTCTCTTTGTTCTCATTACCTGGTCGACCCGAAAGTATTTGAAGCAGGACCGTCCGATTCCGACTGGATTCATGAATGGCCTGGAGGCAGTGGTTCAGTTCATTCGGGACTCGATTGTTCTCCCAAATGTGGGAAAGAAATTTGTGAATACCTGGACGCCCCTGATCCTGACCTTCTTCTTTTTCATCGTGACGGCAAACGCCTTTGGGTTGATTCCGATGTTTGAAGTTTTGGGCGCGGTTGATCGCTTTATTCTTCATACCGACCACGAGTCGATCATCAATAGGGTGCTTCACGGTGGGGCTACGGCCACGGGAAATTACAATGTGACCGCGGCTCTGGCCTTGATCACCTTCCTGGCCATCATTGTGGCTGGAACCAAGGCCCACGGTTTCATCCAGCACTGGAAGAACGTGGTGCCTTCCGGGTTGGCGTGGCCTGTGTATATTATCTTGATTCCCATCGAACTTATGGGGATGCTGGTCAAGCCCTTCGCTCTGACCATGCGTTTGGCAGCGAACATGATGGGGGGACACATTGCCATCCTCGCGATCCTCTCCTTTGTGTTCATTTTCAGTGAAATGTTTCAGAGTGTTTTGGCGGGTGTTGGTGTGGGTCTGGTGGTGTCCCTTCCATTGGTGGTGGGCGTCTCCGCGTTAGAAATCATCATTGTGCTGGTACAGGCGTATGTCTTTACCCTGCTGACGGCCGTGTTTATTGGCATGGCAATAAATGTTCATCATTAATCGTACGAAACGGAGGTAACTTTCATGGAAAACCTGCACTACTTTGGTGCGGCAATCGGTCTGGGGTTGATTGTCATTGGAGCTGGATTGGGAATTGGTCGATTTACTGCTGCTGCCGCTGAAAGCATTGCTCGCCAGCCTGCTGCGGCTGACAAGATTACCGCTGCCGTCAATTTGCCCCTTTTCCTGCTTGAAGGTGTGGCGATTCTGGCCGAGGTGTTCGTGCTCCTGGTGGTCTTGATGAAATGAGAGTTGTTGAGTCAACAATGAGCGGAGTGCGTTATGGATAACCCATTGGTCCAGCCAGATCCGGGATTGTTTCTGTGGACGATTCTCACTTTTCTGGTCCTTTTGGTCCTGTTGGCCAAGTTCGCCTGGAAGCCGCTTCTAGCTCTGTTGGACAGACGTGAGGAAATGATCCGGCAGTCTTTGGATGATGCGGACAAGGCAAAACAGGAGCTGCAACGGCTTCAGCAGGAATCGAAAGAGATCCTTTCCAAGGCCAGAGTGGAAGCTCAGTCCATTCTGGCGAAAAGTCGTTCCCAAGCGGAGAAGCTGAAGGGAGAGCTCAGACAAGAGGCGAAGGTTCAGGCAGATTCGATTCTTCGTGATGCCGAGAAGCAGATCCAGGTGGAGACGGAAAAGGCCATCGCTGTCATTAAGAATGAGGTTGTCGATCTGTCCCTGTTGGTGGCATCCAAGTTGATCAAAAGGAATCTCTCGAAAGAAGATAATCAGTCCCTGATTGAAGAGTCCCTGAAGCAGGTCGAGTCCTCTAGCCCGAACTCCCTGTAATCCGGGCTAGGAGCTCATTCGGCGGTTTTGCCCTTCTCTAACACATGGATAGCTGCTAAGATTGCAGGGTCCTCATTTTGCTGGGGAAGAAGGGAACGATCACATGCCTCGTCTGAAGTTTGTCGTAGTGGGAACGCTTATTCTGGGAGCCATCTCCTATTTGATGTTCAGTGGAATCAACGATTCCATGGTCTACTATTACACTGTTTCAGAGGCTCTCGAGATGGAGCAGGAGCTTTCCAATCGAGGAATTCGCGTCAGTGGTTATGTCCAGGCTGGAAGTATTCAAAAGGACAATAGTCAATCTCAAGTCGAGTTTCTGGTTTTTGAAAAAGAAAGTGATCGGACCCTCCCGGTGATCTATCAGGGAATCATTCCCGACACCTTCAAGGACAACGCCGAGGTACTGGTGGAAGGAATGTATCGCCTTGAGGAGGGAAGGTTTCATGCCAACGTTCTTCTGGCCAAATGTCCTTCCAAATACGAGGCCCTCGGTCCGGAGCATCCCCAAGATATTCCCATTGGAGGGGACAGTGATTAAGTGCCTCGCCTCACCAATATGCCAACCTTTGCAGTGAGCCACTAAGAGCGATGATCGAGCTGGGCCATTATTGCCTCATTGCCTCTCTGGTGGTCTGCACCTTCGGAATGGTGGCAGCTATCGTGGGAGGGGTTCAGAAGAACCTTCCCCTGGTGCGCAGTGCCGAAAACTGCCTGATCACCAACTTCGTCTTCCTGGGAGTGGCTTCTCTCTGTCTCTGGTACCTGCTGTTGACCGATGAGTTTCTGGTGGAGTATGTAGCGAGCTACAGCGCCACGGATATCCCGGCCCGTTTTAAGTTCACGGCCTTTTGGGGTGGACAAAAGGGGAGTCTTTTGCTGTGGGCTCTTGTGCTTTCCTTTTTTTCTTTTCTAGTAACGGTTCAGAATCGTCACCGGAATCGCGATTTGATGCCCTACACCGCTGCTGTGCTTCTGGGGACCATTGGCTTTTTCATGCTCCTGTTGAATTTCGCCACCAATCCTTTCGAGACCTTGAATTTCATACCGGAGGATGGACAGGGATTGAATCCGCTGCTGCAGAATTACTATATGATCATCCACCCGCCCGTGCTCTTTCTGGGCTACGTCGGCTTGGCCATCCCTTTTGCCCTGGCCATGGGGGCCTTAATCAGTGGACGACTCGACACCTCCTGGCTTCCCACCGTTCGCCGCTGGACCCTGGTGGCCTGGATTTTTCTCCTCTTTGGCTTAACGTTAGGCGGGATGTGGGCTTACGAAGAACTGGGTTGGGGAGGCTACTGGGCTTGGGATCCCGTGGAAAATGCTTCATTCATGCCCTGGCTCATCGCCACGGCCTTCCTGCACTCGGTGATGATCACGGAAAAGAAAGGAATGCTCAAGATCTGGAACTTTGTGCTGATTTTGCTGGCATTTGAGCTATCCATCTTTGGGACTTTCATCACCCGAAGTGGAGTCGTCTCATCGGTTCACTCCTTTGCGCTGTCCAGTGTAGGACCCTTTTTCGTGACTTATTTAGCCCTCAGCACGGCCCTGGGACTGTTTTGGATTGTTTATCGGTCCAAGGAATTGCACAGCGAGAAGAGGATGAGGTCTTTCTTGTCCCGTGAAGCCTCCTTTTTGCTCAACAACCTGCTGTTTGTGGCCATCTGCTTTGCTATTTTCTGGGGCACGGTATTCCCCATTCTTTCCGAATGGGTAACGGGCGAAAAGATTACAGTTTCCATGCCCTTCTTTAATGCGGTGAACCTGCCCTTGGGTTTGGCTCTGTTGATTCTGACCGGTGTGTGCCCTCTGATCGCCTGGCGCAAGTCCTCGGCAAAGAACTTCAAAAGAAACTTTTTAACACCTCTTGGGGCGGGCTTTCTCAGCGGTGTGGTGGCGGTCGCTTTAGGTGTTCGTGATCTCATTCCTCTGGTCTTCTTTTCGGCCTGTGGGTTCGTGGCAATGACGATGATCTACGAGTTTTATAAAGGAGCTCGTGCTCGTCAAACCATCCGGCCTTCAGGGTTCCTGGTTGCCCTAATGGATCTCACTTTGATGAACAAGCGTCGTTATGGTGGATTTATCATCCATTTGGGTGTGGTTTTGGTCTTCGCCGGGATCATCGGCAGTTCCTTCTTCAAAAGTGAGCAGCTCTTCACTGTGGCAGAAGGCGAGGAGTTCAGCATAGGGGACTATACCTTGAAATACGAGCAACTGACCTTCAGAAAGGATCCGGAAAAAGAGGTGGTCTTCGCTCATATAGCTGTTTTTAAAGGTGGAAAGAAGATCGATGATCTTTATCCTCAAAAGGACTTCCATTACAAGAGCGAGCAACCCATGACCGAGGTGAAGATTCGTTCCACGCTCAAAGAAGACCTGTACCTGGTTCTGTCCGGGTATGAAGAGGGGGGACAGGCTACCTTTCATGTTTTTATCAATCCTCTGGTTCAACTCATTTGGATTGGAATCGGAATCATGGTCCTGGGGGGAATGTTTGTTCTCATTCCCAACAAGAAGTCCGGACCGGCGGTGGCTCTGAAGAAGCCCTCTTCGGAGGAGGTGCGAGATAAGGCTGCCTAATTTAGCTCTTTTGCTCCTGTTTTTGAGTTCGTTCACCTTTGGACAGATCTTTTCCCCGGATGAAACCGTTTCCCGAATTGCCGACAACCTGATGTGCACGTGCGGATGTCCTCATATTATCGGTCACTGCGGCGATGAATGCTCCGTGGCCCCCCAACTGGTTCATGAAATTTCACAGCTGGTCACCGCAGGCAATACAGAGGAGGAAGTCTACAAAATCTTCGAGGACAAATACGGGCTCAGGGTACGGGCAGTGCCCAAGGCCGAAGGGTTCAATCTGCTGGTTTGGGTGATGCCCTTTGTGGGATTGTTGGCGGGAGTCGTGGTCATCTTTTTCGTCATCAACCGTCTCAAACCCGACGACTCGAACCAGGAAACTGAAAAGGTACACCCCGTCGATGAAAAATATCGAAAGCTCATCGATCGGGAATTGGAGCGGTAAATGGCCTTGCTTATTGCGCCGATCTTGTTCATCGGCGCCGTCCTCTATATTGCCTATCCCCTTCTTCAAGAAGAGAAGAAGGAGTCCGCGCCTGAGGATGAAGTCACTGACCAGGAGAAGGCTCTACGGGAGAAAGAAGACATCATAGAGAGCCTGAAGGACATTGATATGGACTTCCGCATGGGCAAGTTATCGACCCAGGACTATCAATCCCTCAAGCTGGATTTTGAGCAGCGGGCCGTGGGAATCTTCCAGCGAGTCCAATCCCTTCAGGCGGAGAGTGGCAAGATCGGGAAGAAAAAAAGATCCTGACGATGCCCGAACCGTCCGTCCCTCTTTTACGACTTTCTAAAGTTACAAAGCGATTCGGCGTGATTCGGGCGGTCTGGAATGTGGATCTGGAGGTTAGCCAGGGCGATTCTCTGGCAATTTTCGGTCCCAACGGGGCAGGTAAAACAACCTTGCTTCGAATCATTGCTTCCTTGACCCAGCCCACAAGTGGCGAGATTGAATTCGCTTTCAAAGGTGACAACCAGTCCCGGAACAGGGTGGGATATGTCTCTCACCTCAGCCTTCTCTACAACGAACTGACCGGATTCGAAAACCTGCTGTTTTATGCGCGCCTATATGGCATCCAGGAGGCTCACGATCGGGCCGATGAGATGCTGGCCAAGATGGGCCTCGAGGAGGCGCGCAATCAGCGCACTGGAGAATATTCCCGGGGTATGAAGCAGAGGTTGACCTTGGCTCGGGCGCTCTTACACGAACCCCAATTACTCCTCCTGGATGAGCCCTACACCGGACTCGATCAACACGGCAGTCGTCTTTTCACGGAAGTCCTGAGAGGATTAAAACAGGAGGGTAGAACCATCTTGTTGGTGACCCATAATCTCGGCGAAGGGCTTGAGTTGTGCGATCGAGTGATGATTCAGAACCGGGGGGAGCTGGTCTTTCAGGCCCTGGGTGAACATCTGGATAAATCTGGATTTGAAAAGCTCTATTTTCAGGCAGTCGAGGGAGAGAGGACTGAGTGATGAGGACTGAGGACTGAGAATCCGACAACACAACAACACAACGGCACAACAGCACGACAGCACGAACAAACATGAATCCGATTGCACTGACCTGGGTACTTGTGGGTAAAGATCTCAAGATCGAATACCGCTCACGGCAGGCTTATCTGACCACCGTGTTCTTTGCCCTTCTCATCCTGGTCATTTTCAATTTTGCTTTCGATCCGGGAAGTCCAGCCACCCGGGAGGCGGCACCCGGGATTCTCTGGGTCGCTCTGCTTTTCCCCGGAATTATTCGGCTGAATCGCTCCTTTCAGGTGGAGATGGAAGAAGGAACGTTGTACGGCTTGATTCTTTCTCCGGCCGATCGAGGGGTCCTTTTCCTGGGCAAATTTCTGGCCAACTGGCTCTTCCTGATGGTGGTGGATCTGCTGGTGCTGCTGGCTTTTGTGATTGTCTATAACTTCAGCTTTTCCATCCAGCTTCTCTGGATCGCCTTGCTCATTGTGCTCTCTGCTCTCGGCTTTTCGGCTGTGGGGACATTACTGGGTGCCATGGTCAGTACGATTCGTACTCGGGAAGTCCTGTTGCCCGTTTTGCTCTTTCCCATTATCCTCCCTATAATCCTACCGGCTGTAAGCGGAACGCAGGAAATCCTGCTGGCACAGGAGATACAGTCTTTGGGCCGGTCGGTTGAGCTTTTGCTTGCCTTTGATGTCATTTACCTGGCCGCCGGATTTGTACTTTTTGATTATGTTGTCGCCGATTAATACTTCCTGGCGATTAGCCAGACTGTATCTGAGAATCGCGGACTGGTCGTTGATTCCACTTTATTTCCTGATGGTGGTGGCCTTGTATGGAGCCTTTCTTTACGCTCCCACCGAGAGGGAAATGGGCGAGGTGCAGCGCATTTTCTATTTTCACGTGGGTGCTGCCTGGAATTGCTTCCTCGCTTTCTTCGGTGTGTTCCTGGGTGGTGTGGCCTATCTCATCACCCGCAAGCGGAGTTGGGATCATCTGGCGGCTTCCTGCGTGGAGGTTGGGGTGGTCTTTACCACCATGGTTCTAACTACAGGACCTATTTGGGCCAGGCCCATTTGGAACACCTGGTGGCCGTGGGGTGACCCCAGAATTATGACGACCATGGTTCTGTGGCTTATCTATGTGGCCTATTTGATGCTGCGATCCAGCTTGCCGGAAGGGGAAACCAAGTATAAATATTGCGCCGTCTTTGGGATTATCGGCTTTCTTGATGTTCCCATTGTCTGGTTTTCCATTCGATGGTGGAGAACCATTCATCCTGTTGTCATCACCAGCAGCGGTGCCGAATTGGAGCCGGAGATGATTCACGCTTTATTCGTTTCTGTCATCGCTATGACCGTTCTCTGCGTGACCTTGGTGATGTTGAGAATGGCCATGCGTCTGAACTCCAGCATGGCAGAAGAGTTGACACACTCGTGAGGGAGTATGACCTACCTTTTTTTCGGTTATGTTGTCATCTGGACGATTCTCTTCTTTTACCTGGTTTTTCTGATGCGAAGCCAAAAGCAGGTGAATGACAAGTTGAAAGCTCTTTCGGAAACCCTCGACCAGCACGACTGATCTCCGCTTCCCTTTTCGGCCTAGATCCCGCCAATCAGGACCTCTTGATTTGTAGTCATCTCGAATGAATTAGTATGATAATTCTGGGAACAAATATGGCTGATGTCAGTATTTTAACGGGGATTCCGTGTACCCGTCCGGAGACTCATGAAGAAGATCTGTGGAGGATGACATGGTCCTGAGTCTTTACCAGGTTGTCCTTCCTGTGTCGGACATCGATCAAGCCGAGAAGTTCTACAGTCACTTGCTTGGAACACCCGGTCGAAGAGTTTCTCCCGGCCAACATCACTTTGAATGTGGAGGAGTGATCCTCAATTGCAATGACTCGTCTGCGGAGGGAGTTGCTTCCCAAACCTCCTCCAGTCCCCACCGACTCTATTTTGTTGTAGAGGATATCGAAGCGGTGTTCGAACGAGCTCAAAGTGGCGGCTGTGCCTCAGTGGACGAGCAGATTCTCAGCCAGCCGTGGGGTGAGCGTTCGTTTCTCGCCGAAGATCCGTTTAAGAACTCCCTGGGTTTCGTGGACGAGACAACCGCTATTCAACAGGCCGGTGAGCAATCGGCAGCGGGCCCTGACGATTGCCTGAAGACCGGTTGCGCCCTCTCCATCCGGTCCATTACAGGAGAATCTGACGGCCAACTTGCGGCTGCTGTGACCAAGATCTTCAGCGAGGAAGTCTGGTTAAAGCTTGCAGAACCTCCCCCTGCCCACTTCAAGCCGGGAGAAAAGGTCAAGATTCAATTTGGGGATGGGGAAGCCGTTTTCTTCTCTGAAACAGAAATCGTCAAGTGTTCTCCTACGGAGACTCAATATGTGGCGATCTCCATACCCGAGAAATCACAGGCCTTTAAAAAGAGGGCCATACCCCGGATTCAATCGAAGGTTCCGGTCTCCATTTCCGTCGTCAGTGCTACAGAAGATCAGCTAGTCTCAGCTGCGCCGTTTGATTCCAAGACCCATGATATCAGCACGGCCGGATTGAGATTTGACACAACCTTGCCCTTGAAAAAGGGAGACGAACTGGAGCTGAAGCTTTTGTTGTCCCCGGAACAGGAAATCACCGTGAATGCGAAGGTGATGGGGACCAAGAAGGTCAAACGGAGTGGGGAAGCGGTCACCCTGGTGGGTACCCAGTTTGTGGAGATACAACTGGACGATCAGATCAAGCTTCTTCAGTTTTTGATTGATGCGGAAGAAAGTGGGAAACAGGATTCTAAAGACGTGCCCAGCCAGCCGGAAGAGCCGAAGGCTGCTCCCGTAGGGGCTCCTAAAGCTCCTCCAGCAGCCCCAGCTCCCCCTAAGGGTGAGCAGAAAGAGTCCAAGGCGGCTCCCGTGGCCAGGAAGCCCAAGGACGAGGAGCCGAAGGCGGCCCCGACGGAGACTCCTGGAGCTCCTGAACCTCCTCCTGCGGTGCAGGTCCCGGAGGTTCTCCCGGCTGCTCCCGAAGCTCCCGAAGCTCCTGAGACTCCTTCTGGGGCCCCAGTGGCAATGAAGTTTAAGGAGGAAGAACCGAAGGCGGCCCCTCCAGTCTCCGAGGCTCCTTCTGCTGCTCCAGCGGCTCCAGCAGCCCCTGAGACTCCTTCTGCTGCCCCAGCGGCTCCAGCAGCCCCTGAGGCTCCTTCTGCTGCCCCAGTGGCTCCAGCAGCCCCTGAGACTCCTTCTGGGGCCCCAGTGGCAATGAAGTTTAAGGAGGAAGAACCGAAGGCGGCCCCTCCAGTCCCCGAGGTTCCTTCTGCCGCCCAAGCTGTCCCAGCAGCCCCTCAGGCTCCTGCCCCAGCTTCAACGCACTCCGCAGAGCCGACGGCGGCTCCCGCGGCAGTGAAGAGTCAAGGAGCCCAGGAGCCGACGCAACCCAAGGAGCTGTCCTGGTTTGCAGCCCAGATGAATAAGACCGAGGAGACGGAGAAGAGTGGTGGCGTGAAGGCTGCAGTTCCCCAGCAAGCCCACAAACCAGCGGAAAAACCGTCCATGCCCATCGTACAGGTCTCTCCCAGTGTTCAATCAGGGAAAGCGTTTCTGGAGCTGAGTAACGGTTACCACCAACCGGTAACGGTGAAGGATGTCTTTGCCGCAAAGGGAGCAGGCTCCCTGACGCCCTTACTGACTGAACCCAAACAACTTTCCCCAGGGGAGACCCAGCGCCTTGATGTGACCGAACCCTTACTTCCCCTGTTTCAGCAGGAGAACGCAGAGGCCCAGGACAAACTGCTCCATATTCTGTTCACTTTGGAACCTGAGCCACCCGATCAGCCGGCGCCCTCCCGCAGCCTTCTCAGGTTTGACAAGGGGGGGTTCACGGAGTTCTCGCTCAAGTAATCGAAATTAGAGGGTGTGAGAAATGCGGTTTATAGGGCCTATTGGCCTGAGATGAAGGCCTTGAGTTCCTTCACGCTTACCCCAAATCCGGCGCTGTAATCTTCCGGACCCATCTTGTAACTGGCGATTCCAACTACGGTTCCCTGCTCCGTTAGGAAAGGACTGCCGCTGTTGGCAGGATCAATCTGCTGGTCCACCTGGATGAGCACGGTCCCTTCGATGACGCGAAGGGCATTGATGATCGTCTTGGTGAGTTCGGTGGAATTACTGGAAGGGCCTCCCAGCACAAAGACGTCCTCACCCACATCGACACTGCTGGCATCCCCCAGGGTGAAATACTGGGCTGTTTTGGCCGGAATCTGAATCAGTGCAAGGTCCCGACTTTCGTCCAGACGAATAATTTTTCCCAGGAAGACGTCTCCAGAGGCGGCGCTCACCTTGATGCGACTGGCTGAATTCACGATGTGGAAGTTGGTCGCTATGGTACCTTCCCCATCGACAATAAATCCCTTTCCTGTCCTGCCATTTGCGGTAATGGTGACCAGGCCGGCAGCAGTGTCACCCATGGAAGAAGGGGTATCGGGGGCACTCTCGGTGGCGGGTGCTGCAGCCTCGGGAGGCACTTTCCTATCGCTCAGTGAACGGAGATGATCTTTTAAAGCCCGTATTCGCTGGTCCTTCCCCTCCTTCATCGCAGTGACTCCAATCGGGATCCCCTCATGAAAGGCATTATAAAATAGTGGCGGGAATTATAGCAACATCGTACTGACTACACAACAGATTTTCACGATTTCGTTGTCCTATAGTGGAGTAGTAGTGAGTGCTCCGCATGTGTGCTAGCATATCCACGTTTCCTCAGCGCTTCAACAGGATTTTTGAGTCATCAGGGGGGAGAGTGCAACCTTCGAAGAGTCGCACCATCGCCATCGCCAGCGGCAAAGGTGGAGTGGGGAAAACTGTGATAACGGCCAATCTTGCCCTGAGCCTGGCCCAACAGTTTCGCGGAAAGACAGGTTCGGTGGTTGCTGTTGACCTGGATTTAGGATGCGGCAACCTCAATTCCTGTTTAGGTGTTCGCTCCCCGAATGGGACGATCAACAACTTTCTCCTGAATAAAGTCTCTGACCTCGAGCAAATCTTGACGCCTACGGAGCAGGAGAACCTGCAAATGATTTGTTCCTCCTACAGCGGCACGCCGGAGATGAAATTGGAAGAAGAGTTGAAGAAAGAGCTGCTGAATGGGCTTGGGAATCTAGATGCAAACTATGTTTTGGTGGACTTGGGAGCAGGGACAGCTCCTGAGGTTCTGGACTTCTTTTTGGGTGCAAACGAAAAAATCGTGGTGATCACACCTGAGGCTCTTTCATTGCACAACGCCTTTGTTTTTCTCAAGGCAGCGATTCTTCGCTTCCTGTGGGGTGAGCTTGAAAGAGAAGAATTTCTATCTCCGGTGAAATCGAATCTGCGCTGGATGATTGAAGACGAGAAGGATCTCAATATTGGAAAATTGATCGAGCGACTCAAGGCCTGGGACCGGTACGCAGCATACGTTTTGGCGGGTCTGATCAACGATCTCAAGATTAAGTTTGTGGTGAACATGTATCGAGGTGGGGTTCAGAATTCCCACCTTCAGAATTTTCACAAGCTCCTGTTCAAGTATCTGTGCGTTCGGAACAACATCAGTTATCTCGGTTTTATCCATTTCGATCGCGGAATACCCGACTCCGTCCAAGCGATCAGCCCGTTTCTCCTCCGCCACCCCAATCGGCGGGCAGCCCGAGATTTCCTGCAGGTGGCGGTGCGGCTGGCCAACGATGAACAGCCCGATGATATTCCTCTCCTGCATCTTCCCAAGCGATCCTGGTGGAGCCTGCCTGGTTTTCTCCGATAGACACGCCCCAGTGTTGGAGCCTGTCCGCCGAGTCATACCTGAGGTCGCGTTACAGGCGCCCTAGACGGGAAATCTCACCAACTTGACAGCCCTACACTCACATCTTATAGATAAATTGTGCGAGCCGGGACTATTCATAGGTTCTTGTCACGAAGCGGCGAAAGCGCCGGTCTGAGTGCGTTGCGCCACGCGCGACGGAGGCCCCCGCAAACGTACTCTCTGTAGTACGTTGAGGAGGCCGACGGAGTGCAACACTGTCAGGGCGGATGGTTTCGACGCTGCAGTAGAGAATTTATGAATAATCCCGGCTACTAACCGCTAGAGTTTTGAAGAATTTTGATAGAGCGAACAGGAGAGGAGTTTTTGAATGAGTAGGATTATTGGAATTGATCTAGGGACCACCAACTCGGTAGTGGCCCTGATGGAGGGAGGGGAGCCCACGGTGATTACCAATCCCGAAGGAAGTCGCCTGACCCCTTCGGTTATTGCCATAACCAAGAGTGGCGAACGTTTAGTGGGTCAGGTTGCCAAGCGCCAGGCGGTTACCAATCCGGAGAACACGGTTTACTCGATCAAGCGCTTCATGGGGCGCAAACATAGCGAAGTTTCCGAAGAGATGGGGATGGTGCCTTATGAGGTCGTCAAGGCTTCCAACAACGATGCCTGTGTACAGCTCGGGGACAAGCAATTTCCTCCACCTGAAATCTCAGCCATGATTCTGCAGAAACTGAAATCCGCTGCCGAAGAGTATCTGGGCGAAAAAGTGACCCAGGCGGTCATCACCGTTCCTGCATACTTTAATGATTCCCAGCGACAGGCAACCAAAGATGCGGGGAAAATCGCCGGACTTGAAGTTCTGCGTCTCGTCAATGAGCCCACCGCAGCAGCCTTGGCCTATGGCTTGGAGACCAAAAAGGATGAAACGATTGCGGTTTTCGATTTTGGCGGAGGCACTTTCGATATTTCAATCCTGGAGGTCGGTGAAGGTGTCGTTGAAGTGAAGTCCACCAGTGGTGATACTCACCTTGGAGGAGACAATCTCGACCAGCGTATTATCGATTGGATTGTCGAGGAATTCAAAAAGGACCAGGGGATCGACCTTTCTGCAGACAAGATGGCCTTGCAGCGGCTGAGGGAAGCGGCTGAGAAGGCAAAGATGGAACTGTCAACGACTCAAGAGACCGATATCAACCTTCCTTTTGTCACAGCGGATGCCAGCGGACCCAAGCACTTGAATATGAAGCTCACCCGCTCCAAGTTTGAGCAGTTGGTCGAAGATCTTCTCCAGCGAACCCTCGGCCCTTGCAAGCAGGCCCTTGATGATGCGGGTTTGAAGCCGGACGAGATCGCTGAGGTGGTGCTCGTTGGAGGTTCCACGAGGATACCCCGCGTGCAGCAAATCGTGAAGGACTTTTTCGAGAAAGAGCCCCACAAGGGCGTCAATCCGGATGAAGTAGTGGCGGTGGGTGCTGCCATTCAGGCGGGTGTTTTGGGTGGGGACGTCAAAGATTTACTGTTGTTGGACGTGACACCCCTCTCTTTGGGGATCGAGACCCTGGGGGGCGTCAATACGGTTCTCATTGCACGCAATACCACGATACCGTCGCGTAAAACCGAAGTTTTTTCAACCGCAGCGGACAACCAGACTTCTGTCGAGATTCATGTCTTGCAGGGAGAGCGTCCCATGGCCACCGGCAACAAGTCTCTGGGTAAGTTTCATTTGGTGGGACTTCCATCGGCGCCACGTGGCCTTCCTCAGATTGAGGTGAGCTTCGACATCGATGCCAATGGCATCTTGAACGTGAGTGCCAAGGATCGTGGCACCGGTAAAGAGCAAAAGATCACCATAACCAGTTCCAGTGGCCTGGCCGAAGATGAGATCAAGGAAATGGTTGAACAGGGAGAGGCTCATGCCGAGGAAGATCGCCGAAAGAGGGAAGAGATCGAAGCGCGCAATCAAGCAGACAACCTTGTTTACAATACAGAGAAGATCCTGAAGGAAAATCGAGACAAAGTCAGCGACGATGATGCCAAAGCCGTCGAAGACGCGGTAGCCGATACCAAAAAGGCTATGGAAGGAGATGACGTGGAGGCCATCAACAAGGCCGTCGAAAACTTGACTCAAGCTTCCCATCGACTGGCCGAGGTGATGTACCAGTCGGCTCCGCAGGGAGACCAGGAGCCCCCGCCAGACGATCCTCAGAGTAGCTCTGAAGGTACTCAAGAGGGTCAACCGGATGATGAAGTCATCGACGCGGAATATGTCGACGTGGATGAGAAAAAGTGACAAAAAATTACTATGAGGTCTTGGGCGCCAGGAGAAATGCATCGCAGCCGGAAATCAAGAAAATTTACCGGCGGTTGGCGCGCAAATACCATCCCGATGTCAATCCCGGAGACCCATCCGCTGAAGAGCGATTCAAACAGATTCAGGAAGCCTATAAAGTCCTGAGTGATCCGGAGAAGCGAAAGATCTATGATCGACCGGGTTACTATCGAGACGGGCAGCAGGCAGCTGCAGGGAACGGTTTTCAAGGCTTCGGGTTTGCTGGATTTGATGAGGGTGACTTCGGTGGGAGAAGAGGGCAGAGTACCTTTGGTGACATCTTCTCGGATCTTTTCGGAAGAGGGAACGCCGGTGCAGGTTCAGCTCGCCCCACTCGAGGGCAGGATCTGGAATATAGCGTAGAAATCCCTTTCCTGGATGCGATCCGGGGGACCCAAACGCGCATCCGTGTGAGCCGCCGGGATGTGTGCTCCCGATGTAAGGGCACAGGGGGAATTTCCGGAGCCGGGCAACGTTCCTGCCCCCGGTGTGAGGGCACTGGAAAAACGCAGGATGTGCGAGGAAT